>NZ_LGHM01000107.1 GCF_001908185.1 Bradyrhizobium sp. AS23.2 | reverse complement strand
GGCCGCATCGCCCGAGACGGCCAGCACATGGCCTCGCGCATATTTGTGACCGTCGATGCGCGGCACCGGAAAGGCGGCGCCCCAGAAATCCGGATCGTTCTCGAAAGTCTGCGGCGCGATCTCGTCCAGCACCTGCGCGTCGATGCCGATGTCGGCGACACGCACACGGCCGCAATGCATGCGGCCCGGCAGCAGCAGGTGGGCCGGCTTCTTGCGGAAGAAGGTGACGGTTTCGGCGGCATTCACCGCGGTGCCCATCACGGCCGCGCTGGTGCCATTGATGCCGCTCGGCAGGTCGACGGCTAGCACCGGCGCGCCGTTGGCGTTGATCGCCTCGATCATCGCGCGCGCCTCGCCATCGACGGAACGGCTGAGGCCCGCGCCGAACAGCGCGTCGATGATCAGCGCGGGCTTTCCGATCGCCTGCGGGTTGAACGGCAGCACCGGATATTTCCAGCCGCGCGCGGCTGAGGCCGCATCACCCCGGAGCTGATCGCGCTCGCACATCAGGATCACCGAGACGTCGCGCCCCTGAGCGGCGAGCTCGGCGGCCGCAACAAACCCGTCGCCGCCATTGTTGCCGGGGCCAGCCACGATCAGGATCGGCCCCTCCTCCACCAGTGCGTTGGCGGCTTCGGCGACCGCCTGACCCGCACTGAGCATCAGCTTGAAACCGGGCGTGCCGGCCGTGATGCTGAGTTGGTCAGCCCGCTGCATTTCAGCGTTGGTCAGAACTTCCATGCCACTTCCCTGGTACAAACGCCTCTTCAACAGGCATCTTCTGTGCCGATCCGGCCGACGAAGCATCGATCTGCACAGATATTGAACTGTTTGCCTATTTTGTAGTCTGCGCTATTTTGGGTCGGCCGGCTCCACCTATCAGAGATGCTCGTTAAAAGGCTGATAACGCTCCAATAATCAGGGCATTTGCAATTTGGCATAGACCCTGCTTTCGAGGAAGCCGCTTCGGTTCGTCGTGCTCACTGGCATCTTATCAGGGTGTGACTGGCGGCCGCCGGGTTGACCAGGCATCCCGGCCTAGCGAAGACAAGATCATGCGTGAGAAAAGCGCATCCTGACGAAGACGTTGCTATTTGATCGAAAGGCCGGGAGGCGCGCAGTGAAGAAAATCGAAGCCATCATCAAGCCGTTCAAGCTCGACGAGGTGAAGGAAGCGCTTCAGGAAGTCGGCCTTCAGGGCATCACCGTCACCGAGGCAAAGGGCTTCGGCCGCCAGAAGGGCCATGCCGAGCTTTACCGCGGCGCAGAATACATCGTCGACTTCCTGCCCAAGGTGAAGATCGAGATCGTGATCGGCGACGACCTCGTCGAGCGTGCCATCGACGCGATCCGCCGCGCTGCGCAGACCGGTCGCATCGGTGACGGCAAGATCTTTGTCTCGAACATCGAAGAGGCGATCCGCATCCGGACCGGCGAATCCGGGCTGGACGCTATCTGAGCCGGGTGCTATCCGAATTTTGCGACACTCTTACAGGAGATTAAGGCTGCTTCGGCGGCCTGATTTCATTTGCGCGATCGCGCGCGAACTCGCCAAAAGCGAGAACAATCTTGCTCACCTGAAAACCGACCTGCAGAGCCAAAAGGGGTATGCATGAAGACCGCCAAAGACGTCCTGAAATCGATCAAGGACAACGACGTCAAATACGTCGACCTGCGCTTCACCGATCCGCGCGGCAAGTGGCAGCACGTCACCTTCGACGTCAGCATGATCGATGAAGACATTTTCGCCGAAGGGACGATGTTCGACGGCTCCTCGATCGCCGGCTGGAAGGCGATCAACGAGTCCGACATGACCCTGATGCCCGATCCGGTGACTGCGACGATCGATCCGTTCTTCGCCGAGACCACGATGGTCATCACCTGCGACGTGCTCGAGCCGACCACCGGTGAGCCCTACAACCGCGACCCCCGCGGCATCGCCAAGAAGGCCGAGGCGATGGTGAAGTCGATGGGCGTGGGCGATACCGTCTTCGTTGGCCCCGAAGCCGAGTTCTTCGTGTTCGACGACGTGCGCTTCTCGAGCGGTCCCTACAACACCGGTTTCCGCCTCGACTCCTCGGAGCTGCCGACCAACTCCGACACCGAATATGAAGGCGGCAATCTCGGCCACCGCATCCGCACCAAGGGCGGATACTTCCCGGTCCCGCCGCAGGACTCCGTGCAGGACATGCGCTCGGAGATGCTCGGCGCCATGGCCAGGATGGGCGTCAAGGTCGAGAAGCATCACCACGAAGTCGCTTCCGCCCAGCACGAGCTCGGCATGAAGTTCGACACGCTGACGCTGATGGCCGACCACATGCAGATCTACAAGTACTGCATCCACCAGGTCGCGCACATCTACGGCAAGACCGCCACCTTCATGCCGAAGCCGATCTACGGCGACAACGGCTCGGGCATGCACGTGCACCAGTCGATCTGGAAGGACGGCAAGCCGGTGTTCGCCGGCAACAAATATGCCGACCTGTCGGAGACCTGCCTCCACTACATCGGCGGCATCATCAAGCACGCCAAGGCGATCAACGCCTTCACCAACCCGTCGACCAACTCCTACAAGCGCCTGGTTCCGGGCTATGAAGCCCCCGTGCTGCTGGCCTACTCCGCGCGCAACCGCTCGGCCTCCTGCCGCATCCCCTACACCGCTTCGCCGAAGGCCAAGCGTGTCGAGGTGCGCTTCCCCGATCCGCTCGCCAATCCGTATCTCGCCTTCGCCGCGATGCTGATGGCCGGCCTCGACGGCATCAAGAACAAGATCGATCCGGGTCCGGCGATGGACAAGGACCTCTACGATTTGCCGAAGGAAGAGCTGAAGCAGATCCCGACGGTGTGCGGCAGCCTGCGCGAGGCACTCGAAAGCCTCGACAAGGACCGCGGCTTCCTGAAGGCCGGCGGCGTGTTCGACGACGACTTCATCGACGCTTTCATCGAGCTGAAGATGACCGAGGTCGAGCGCTTCGAAATGACCCCGCACCCGATCGAGTTCGACATGTACTATTCGGGCTAAGCGGCCCGAACGGTATGCGAGAAGCAGAAGGCGCTCCGAAAGGGGCGCCTTTTTCATTTGGGGTGTGCCGGATGGGTGGAGCGCAGCAGAGCCCACCCTTCGTCATGTGTGCCGATCGCTCACGACAGCTGCGGAAGCGCGCCGCGCAAAGCATCCTCACCCCATTCCTGGACAAAATGTCCGGCAACGGCGAGCTCTACCGGCTCGGGGCAGTTGCGGATCGCCCGGCGCATGTCCGCCATCACGGTGGGCCCAAGAACGGGATCGCTCATACCGATCACCATCGCGGTTCTGCCGCTCCATTCAGTGCGCCACCACTCCCGGGCCTTGCGAGACATCGCCGCACCGCCGGCATCGGGATGGTCGGGCACGAGGTTGGGGAATCGACGCACGCCGGCCTTGTAGGTGGCATCGGGGAACGGCGCATCATAAGCGGCGGCTTCCGCGGACGAAAGCTGCGGACAGGCCCGTGAAAGGAGCTTGCCAACGGCCATGTCCGGATTTGCGTTATTCCACGCACGCCAGTCGAGAAAGCCCTTGGTGAGCGGGCGGTCGCCGGTCGCAAACATCGTGTTCATGATCAGCAGCCCCTCGAAGCGATCCGGCATGTCCGGTGGAATGGTGAGACCGAGCAGGCCTCCCCAGTCCTGACAGACCAGCGTCACGCGATGAAGATCGAGCGCGCGGATGAGCGCAACGAGACTGTCGCGATGGAAGTCGAAGGTGTAGACGGCGTCGTCGACGGGTTTGTCGGAACGACCGAAGCCGAACATGTCCGGCGCGATGACCCGATAGCCGGAGGATACGAGGCCGGGAATCATCTTGCGGTAGAGATAGCTCCACGTCGGCTGCCCATGCAGACAGAGCGCGACGCGAGCGTTCTTCGTGCCCTCGTCGAGATAGTGCATGCGCAGGCCGGCATAACCTGCGAGATCGTCGCAATAGTTTGCCGCGAAGGGATATCCGGGAAGATCGTGAAAACGTGTATCCGGCGTCCGCAAGACCGTCGTCAAGTCAACCTCCCATGGATTGGCCGCGTTGCGCTGGATGCACTACGCTGCCTTACGCTGCCGCTCAAGCACGTTGGATGGGTAGAGTTCTTACGAAACCCGTCCTACCGCTGCTCAGCCTGTCCTCCCCGCGCGCGCCCGGCTACGGGTTGTCACGCCGCGGCATGAAATGGTCGAGCAGGCCGATTGGTAGCGGAAAGACGACGGTCGACGACCGTTCGCCCGCGATGTCGTGCAAAGCCGCGAAGTAACGTAGCTGCATCGCCTGCGGCTCCTGCGCGAGAATCCGGCCCGCCTCGACGAGCTTTTCGGCAGCCTGCTGCTCGCCTGTCGCATTGATTACCTTGGCGCGCCGCAACCGCTCCGCCTCGGCCTGTTTGGCGATCGCGCGCACCATGGTTTCGTTGATATCGATGTCCTTGATCTCGATCCCGGTGACCTTGATGCCCCAGACGTCGGTCTGCTTGTCGAGGATCTCCTGGATGTCGGCGTTCAGCCGGTCGCGTTCGGCGAGCATCTCGTCGAGCTCATGCTTGCCAAGCACCGAGCGCAGTGTGGTCTGGGCGAGCTGGCTGGTCGCGGCCATATAATCACCGACCTTGATGATGGCGCGCTCGGGGTCGACGATGCGGAAGTACAGAACGGCGTTGACCTTGACGGACACGTTGTCCCGCGAAATCACGTCCTGGGGCGGCACCACCTGCACCATCACCCGCAGATCGACCTTTACGAGCTGCTGCACGACCGGAATGAGGAGGATGAGGCCCGGGCCCTTCACGCCGGTAAAACGGCCGAGCGTAAATACGACGCCACGTTCGTATTCGCGCAGGATTCGAATTGCCTGGGATAGGAATATGATGACGAGCAGCGCAAGCGCCGCATAGGTCAGGAACTCCAGCGTCATGACATACCTCCCTCGCCGGTCCGGGCTGGCGCGCGCTGTATCAGCACTGTCAAATCGACCACGTTGGCCACTTCGACCATCTCTCCGGGCTTGAACGTTTCGGCGCTGCGCGCCCGCCAGCGCTCACCATGGGTGAAGACGTGGCCTTCGGTTCCGTTCCAGTCGAGAACCTCCGCAGGCAAGCCCCGCATGGCCTGCGCGCCGACCCGTGCAGGAGCCCTGCCGACCCGCCGAAGCGAACCAAGCACGACGAGAGCAAGCCCGATGAACACAGCCGAAGTGGTGCCAATCACCCACCATGACAGGTGGTAGCCGGGCGCCTCGCTCCTGAACAGCATCAGCGCTCCCAGCAAGAATGCGATGATCCCTCCGAAACCGATCACCACGGTCGGATTGAAGGCCTCGATGGTGAGGAGCACGATTCCGATCAACATCAGGGCGAGGCCGGCATAGTTGATGGGCAGCAAATTAAGTGCATAGAGGCCAATCAGCAGGGAGATCGCGCCAACGACTCCCGGGGCGACTGCACCGGGAGACATGAACTCGAAGATCAGGCCGTAGATACCGACCATCAGGAGAATGAAAGCCACGTTCGGATCGGTGATGACCGCCAGGAAGCGGGATATCCATCCGGGGTCGAGGGCTTCGACGACATCATCCCTGGTCGCGAGCCGTAGCGTCTTGCCGCCAGCAACCTCCACCACACGACCATCGAGCTCTCTCAGCAATTCAGCCGGATCGCGCGCGATGAGATCGATGGCATGTGCCTGGAGCGCGCCATTGGCAGAGAGCGTGGCAGCCTCACGGACCGCTTTTTCGGCCCAGTCCGCATTGCGGTTGCGCAGCTCCGCAAGGCTGCGGATGAAGGCAACCGCATCATTGGTCACCTTTGCCGTCATGGCATCCTTTGGCTCTCCCTTCTGGTCACCGTCCTTCTTGTCCTTGTCGCCCTTGTCCGGGGTACCACTTGGCAGACCCGGCAGCGGCCCGCCAATCTGCACCGGAGTCGCGGCGCCAATATTGGTGCCTGGCGCCATCGCCGCGATGTGGGTCGCATAAAGGATATAGGTCCCCGCGCTCGCCGCGTGAGCGCCGGACGGAGCGACGTAGCCGATGACGGGGACGGGCGAGGCGAGCACATCCGCGATGATCTCGCGCATGCTGGAGTTGAGACCGCCGGGCGTGTTCATTCTCAGGATCACGACCTCGGCGTGCCGTTCGCCCGCCTCGGCCAAAGCCTCCTTCACGTAGCTGGCCGACGCAGGACCAATGGCTCCGTCGATCGAAACTGTCAGTGCGAGACGGCGGTTCTCCTCCGCTGAACCGGGAAGGAGGCAGAAGATCAAAGCGACGACGCCAATCGCCGCAACGAGGGCTGCCTTTATGATCTGCACGGCAAGAGCTCCCTTGCAGACCATATGGTGCTCGTCTCTGGAACCTCAATGCAGCGGCTTTGCCGCCGTTGTGATTGTGCGACGCAATGGAAATGGCCCCGCAGGACACGCCATCGTCCCCGATCAGGCCGAACGTGCTTGGACAGGAAGCCGCGAGATCAAGGCGTCGTTCATGCTCCGTCATTGCGAGCGCAGCGAAGCAATCCAGAATCCCGACGCGGAAAGTCTCTGGATTGCTTCGCTGCGCTCGCAATGACGTTGTGGCGAGGGTCGGCTTCCCCCCTATCAGCACGTGCCGCCTACGCCGCCGCGCGCTGCCGTGCGACCATCGCCTCGCCAAAAGCCTCGAACAGCTTTCGGTTGACGGGATTGTGCTGCGGGTCGTACTCGGCGTGCCATTGCACGCCGAGCGCGAAGGTCGGGGCTTCCGCGATGCGGATCGCCTCGATGGTGCCGTCCTCGGCGACGCCCTCGATCAGGATGCGCTTGCCGGGATCGAGAATGCCCTGGCCATGCAGCGAATTGACCCGGATCGTCTCGCAGCCGAGCAATTGTGCAAACGCACCGCCCGGCGTGAGGAGGACATCGTGGCGGTCGGCGAACACCACGGTCGGATCGGGATGGATCTCGCCGTTCTCGAGCCTGGGCATACGGTGGTTCATGCGGCCCGGTATTTCGCGGATCTCGGGATGCAGCGAGCCGCCGAAGGCGACGTTCATCTCCTGGAGGCCGCGGCAGATGCCAAACAGCGGGATGCCCCGGGAGACACAGGCGAGTGAGAGCGCCAGCGCGACCTCGTCGCGGTGGATGTCATAGGGCTCGTGCTTCTCGCAGGGGTCGACGTTGAAACGGGTCGGGTGCACGTTGGCCCGGGCGCCGGTGAGGATGACGCCGTCGACAATGTCGAGCAGCGCACTGACGTCGGTGATGTCGGGCGAGCCAGCAAACATCACCGGCAAGCCGCCGGAGACCTCGGCCACGGCGCGCAAGTTTCGCTCGCCGACCATCTGGACCTGAAATCGATTCTCGACACGATGGGAATTCCCGATCACGCCGACGACCGGCTTTCTCATCTCCCGTTCCGACCTCCCCACCGAAGAAGATTCCCTAAACATGCCCTTGGCTTGGAACAAATTCAATATAAGGGATCGCGGGACGGCAATGCTATTTCGCGCAAATCCCAGGCCGCCGGGCGGGCCCGGCACCCTTTCGCCCGTGTGGCATTGGCCCTTCAGGCGCCAGACGCGTCAAATCGGCGCTTGGGGGCGGCTTGATCCCTGGTGAAATTTTACGAAAGAGTGGCCCGACCGCAGCCGCCGAAAAGGATATGATGTGACCATTCCCGCTGACGAACGTCCCCGGACCCGCAACGATCTGGCTCAAGATCAGGCCTGGGCGATCGCGGTCGGTGGCATCGCCGTCGTGTTGTTCACGGCTCTCCTGGCCTTCACCTGGTATTTTGCGGCCACCCTGCTTCTGATCTTCACCGGCATGCTGCTCGGCGTCGCCCTCAACGCGCTGACGAATGCGCTCGGCCGCCGCGTGCACCTGCCGCACGCGGTACGGCTCGCGATCGTTTGCGTCGCGCTGGCCGTGATGCTCGCGGGCGTCGCCTATCTCGGCGGCGCCACCATCGCCGAGCAGGCCTCGGTGCTCAGCAAGACCATCAAGTCGCAGATCACCAACGTCCGCTCCTTCCTCGAGAACCACGGCATCGACACCAGCGTCTTCGATCTCGGCAATGCCGCGCCCGCCGCCTCCACCGACGCTGCGTCGACGCCAGCGCCGAGTTCGGCCTCGCGCGGCGGATTGCCGGGCGCGGGCGCGCTCGCCTCGAGCGGCGGGGCGATCGTGAGCCAGACCTTCAAGCTGCTGCTCGGCACGATCAGCGCCGTCGGCAACATCTTCATCGTGCTGTTTCTCGGGCTCGCCTTCGCGACCCAGCCGAGCGTTTATCACGACGGCCTGTTGTTCCTCATGCCGGCCAGGCACCGCACCCGCGCCGCTCTCATCATCGACCGCATCGGCGAGACGCTGGAGCGCTGGCTCATCGCGCAGATCATTGTCATGATCGCAGTCGGCGTCGTGACCTGGATCGGGCTTGCCATCATCGGCATCCCCGCCTCGTTCATCCTGGGAATCCAGGCCGGATTGCTCGCCTTCATCCCGACCGTCGGCGCCATCATCGCCGGCGTCGTCGTGGTGCTGGCAAGTCTTGCCTCGGGCTGGATCCCGGCCCTATCGGCCCTTCTCCTCTTCCTCGGCGTACATGCCATGGAGAGCTATGTGCTGACGCCGGTCCTGCAGCGGCAGGCGCTGGACATTCCGCCGGCCACGCTGTTCGCGTTCCAGATCCTGCTCGGCGTCGTGTTCGGAATCTGGGGCCTGGCGCTGGCGCTGCCATTGGTCGCCATCGCCAAGGTCATGATCGACCATTTCAAGACGTATGAGGCGGCGCCACCTCTGGCAGAGGCGGCCTGAGTCCGCTCAGGTCGTCAGCACGGTCTCGGTGTGCTCGACCTCCGGAGGAGACGCAAAATACTGGCCGACGAGGCCGCGCCATTCGGTGAAGTTCTCGGAGCCGCGGAAATCGACGGTGTGGTTCCCCAGCGTCGCCCACTTCACCATCAGCCGGTAGCGCTGCGGCTTCTCGATCGACTTGTGCAGCTCGAAGCCGTGGAAGCCCTTGGAGCGGCCGAAAGCGGCCTTGGCCCTGGCAACGGCCGCCTCAAAGTCCTTCTCGCTGCCCGGCTTGACGTCGATTTGCGCGATCTCGGTGATCATCGGTTTCCACCCTTCTTGTTCGATGGGCGTGTCTACCGCACCCCGTCCAAAAGAAAAAGGCGCCGAAACGGCGCCTGCCCGGCCGGGAGTACGGGTCACTCAGGCGAACAGCAGAACGATACCCGCCACGACCAGCGCGCAACCGGCAAACAGTGCGAATGGCCAATAGCTGCGGCCTTGCGTATAGCGCCCCTGGGCGCGGCGCTCGGTGATCAGCGCGGTCTCGTATTCATCCGCGGTGGAGAACAGGCAGGCAAAGCCGCCGCGTGCCGAGGCTGCAGCGGCTTCGAGCGATATCAGGGCAGCCTGCGGATTCTGTCGACGGATCGATTCCATGACCGCAATGGTAGGGATCGAATGGTAAACAGCGGATTACCGCGAAGGCTGCTTGCGTCTCAGGCGGTGGCCGTGCGTGCCTGCGGCGCGCCGACCCGCGCGGCGCTCTGGCGGCGCCAGTTCTCCAGCGACAGCGGCAGCTCCTCCGCCGCCTCGACGCGGTTACGGCCGCCGCGCTTGGCCTGGTAGAGCGCGGTGTCGGCCGAGGCCAGCAGCACCTCGAGTTCGGTGCCGGCCGGACCGCCGGCGACACCGATGCTGACGGTGGTGTCGACCGGGCCTTCATCGACCACGACGCCGGACGTCTCGAAAGCTTCGCGTACGCGCTCGGCGACCAGCACGCCCTCCTCAAGCGGACACGGCAGCAAGGCCGCGAATTCCTCGCCGCCGATGCGGCCCGAGAGGTCGGAGATGCGCAGATTGCTGACGACGACGGTCGAGAACAGTTTCAGCATCTCGTCGCCGGCGGGATGGCCGAAGCGGTCGTTAATCGACTTGAAGTGATCGATGTCGAAGATCATCACGGTCACGGGCCGCCCCGCCTTGGCCTCGCGCTCGATCACGCGTCCGCAGGCCTCCGAGAAGCCGCGGCGGTTGAACATGCCGGTCAGCGGATCGGTGGACGCGGCGGTCCGGTGCGCGGTGACGGTGCGCTCCGACACCAGCATGAAGATCACGAACACGGTACCGACGGCATAGAGCACGAGCTCGACCGCGAACACGGTTACCCAGATGCTGGCGGAGAAGCCGGCATCGTTAGGACGCAGGAAGCTGCCAATCAGGATCGGCAGCATCAACACGCAGCCGTGCATCACCGGCACCACGAAGGCGGGCCAGCGCCGCTGCAGGCTCTTGCGCCGTTCGACCCAGAGCTCGCTTGCGGTCAGCGCCGCATAGACCGAGACGATGCCGGCGCCGATGATCATGCGCAACAGGGACGCCGCGTGATCGAGCAGCGTGACCGCGGCGATCCAGGCGAGCGCACCGAGCACGAGGCCGACCCAGTTCGGCTTGCGGCCGCGGAAGACACGCGCCGCATTCCACACCATGCCGCAGGCAACGAAGCCGACCGCATTCAGCGCGAGACAAACATGCGGGCCCAGCTTGTCGCCGGCCGCCGTCCATAGCGCGACGGAGGCGGCGCCGAGGAGATACGCGGTGCCCCACCATTTCAGCGCAGGGCTGTTCTCCTGCCTGCCGAAAAACACCATCATGGCGCCGAGCAGTGCGGCAACCATGGTGGCGACCAAATAGAGCGTGATGCTATCGAGCGACATCATGTCGGCCCCCTCTTGAACATAGCAGTTACGCGATCGGCACATCCGATTTGCGCGCCCTTCCAGATGCGACGCTATGTCCCGCGAGTGACATTCAGGTTTTCATGGGAGGCCAAGTTTTCGGGAAACAAGCCATCAATTTGCGTACAAACGAACAACAAAAAGGGCGCTGAATTCAGCGCCCTTTTGCATCTCATTGGAGCCGCTTTCGCGGCGAATGCGACCGAAGCGATTAACGCTTCGAGAACTGGAAGGACCGGCGGGCCTTGGCCTTGCCGTACTTCTTGCGCTCGACCACGCGGGAGTCGCGGGTGAGGAAGCCGCCCTTCTTGAGCACGCTGCGCAGCTCCGGCTCGAAATAGGTGAGCGCCTTGGAGATGCCGTGACGGACGGCGCCAGCCTGGCCGGACAGACCGCCGCCGGCGACGGTGCAGATCACGTCGTACTGGCCGGAACGCTGGGCCACGGAGAACGGCTGCTCGATCATCATGCGCAGCACGGGACGGGCGAAATAGACCTCGACCTCGCGCGCGTTGACCGTGACCTTGCCGGCGCCCGGCTTGATCCAGACGCGGGCGACCGCATCCTTGCGCTTGCCGGTTGCGTAGGCGCGGTTGAACTTGTCGACCTTCTTCTCGTGCTTGGGCGCGTCGGGCGCTGCCGCCGTCTTGAGCTGCGAGAGCTGGTCGAGCGACTGAATGGATTCGGCCATGTTATGCGGCCCTCGTGTTCTTGCGGTTCAACTTGGCGATGTCGAGCTTCTCGGGCGTCTGGGCCTCGTGCGGATGATCGGCGCCGCCATAGACGCGGAGGTTGCCCATCTGGACACGGCCGAGCGGACCACGCGGGATCATGCGCTCGACGGCCTTCTCGAGCACGCGCTCGGGATGACGGCCTTCGAGGATCTGGCGCGCGGTGCGCTCCTTGACGTGGCCGACATAACCGGTGTGCTTGTAGTAGGTCTTCTGCTCGCGCTTGCGACCGGTGAGGACCGCATGCTGGGCGTTGATGATGATGACGTTGTCGCCGCAATCAACGTGCGGCGTGTAGGTTGGGAGGTGCTTGCCGCGCAGGCGCATGGCGACGATGGTGGCGAGACGGCCGACGACCAGACCCTTGGCGTCGATCAGCACCCACTTCTTCGTCACCTCGGCCGGCTTTGCCGAAAAGGTTTTCATGTCAGAATTTCCGTGAGGGAGACATCGGCGCGAACACCGCACCGGACTGCGCGGTTTTCTAGAGAAGAGACGCGTAACGGTCAATGCCAATTGACGGAAATTACACCTGCAGAATCAATTACTTAAAAATATGGTGCTATATTACCCACCAAAAGCTCAAACATTTGGAATGGAATAGGTCGAGGTGACATGGGCGATCGGATCGGGTGAGGTCCCGGACAGCAGGTTCACCTCGCCGACCGCGAGCCGCTTGCCGAGCTTGAGCAGCCGGGCCTCGGCCAACACGTCCTGGCCGGGCTGGCCCTTGCGCAGGAAGTTGATGTTGAGATTGGTGGTCACGGCGAGCCCGATCGGCCCGATCGCGGACAGGAGCACCACGTACATCGCGAAATCGGCGAGCGCCATCAGCGTCGGCCCGGACACGGTTCCGCCCGGCCGCAGCATCCTTTCGCTGAAGCGCTGGCGCAAAAGGCAGGTCTGGCCGTCCGCGCTCTCGATCGTGATGTCGTCGCCACTGAAGGCCTGGGGAAATTCGTCGCGGAGAAACTGTTCGACCTCCGCCACGCTCATTTTCGCTAACGCCATGCTATTCCCCACTCTCGCTTCACTTGGCCTGTTACACTAAGTTATCTGCGTCATCCAATTGCAATCATCCAACGGAAATCGCGTCAATGCCCGTCCAGGCCACCCGCGCCCCCTCCCCGCACCCGCCGATCCTCCTGCGGGAGATCGTCGGCAGCGTCGCCGTGCTCACGCTGAACCGCCCCGCCGCACGCAACAGCCTGTCGGAAGCGATGATCGGGCAGTTACATGCAAGCTTCAACGCGATCGCCGAGGACAAGCGCATCCGCGCTGCCGTCATTGCCGCCAACGGTCCCGCCTTCTCCGCCGGCCACGACCTGAAGGAGCTGACCGCGCGCCGCGCCGATCCGGATCGTGGCCGAGCCTTCTTCGCCGAGATGATGAGCGCCTGCAGCGCGATGATGCAGGCGATCGTCCACCTGCCAAAGCCCGTGGTCGCTGCGGTCCAGGGCATCGCCACCGCGGCCGGCTGTCAGCTCGTGGCAAGCTGCGATCTTGCGATCGCCTCGGAAGCCGCGAGCTTCGCGACGCCGGGCGTCGACATCGGCCTGTTCTGCTCGACGCCGATGGTTGCGCTCTCGCGCAACGTGCCGCGCAAGCAGGCGATGGAGATGCTGCTGACGGGCGAGCCAATCCCGGCCGCGCGCGCCCGCGAGATCGGGCTGATCAATCGCGTGGTCGCGGCCGGCACCGAGCGCGACGCCGCGATTGCGCTCGCCGAAAAGGTGGCGCTGAAATCCGCCTACACCGTCAAGCTCGGCAAGGAGGCATTCTATCGCCAGGCCGAGATGAGCCTTGCGGACGCCTATCGCTATGCGGCAGAGGTGATGACCGAGAACATGATGGCACGCGACGCCGAGGAAGGCATCGGCGCGTTCATCGAGAAGCGCACGCCGACGTGGCGGGATGAGTGAATAACCAGCCCCTCATCCTGAGGAGCCGCGGAACGCGGCGTCTCGAAGGATGAAGGCCCGATAGTGGCCTCATGGTTCGAGACGCGCGTTCCGCGCTCCTCACCATGAGGGTCAGAGAAAGAACAGATGAACCACGACTCCTACCCCGACAATTACATCCGCGGCATCCTCAACAGCGTGAAGTCGATCGCGATGGTCGGCGCCTCGCCGGTCAACGTGCGGCCGAGTTATTTTGCGTTCAAATATCTGGCGCAGCGCGGCTACGACATGATCCCGGTCAATCCCGGCCATGTCGGCAAGGAGCTGCTCGGAAAGCCCTTCGTCGCCTCGCTGCGCGACATCGGCCGTCCCATCGACATGATCGACATCTTCCGCAACTCCAGCCACATCATGCCCGTGGTCGAGGAAGCCCTGACGCTCGATCCGCTGCCGAAGGTCATCTGGATGCAGCTCGGTGCGCGCGACGATGCGGCGGCGGAAAAGGCGGAAGCGGCCGGTATCAAGGTCGTGATGAATCGCTGCCCCAAGATCGAATATGGCCGGCTGTCGTCGGAAATATCATGGATGGGCGTCAATTCGCGCACCCTCAGCTCCAAGCGACCGCCGGCGCCGACACAAGGCATGCGGTTATCCCTCAATCGGATGAGTGTCGGCGGCGGCGACACCGCGGCCTCTGATCGCGCGGCCAAAAACAAGTCCGAGCAAGGTTGACACAATCGCGAAGGATTCGTTTCGCGAACGCGACAATGCGTAGCAAGATCATTCCGATGTGAAGCTGCGGCTTGACGACAGCGGCGGTGCCCATCAGCATGCCGCGCGATTTCAGACCACAAGAACAGGACGTCTCAATGAGCGATCGCCTTCCGGGATTTTCAACCCTCGCCGTGCATGCCGGTGCACAGCCCGACCCCACCACCGGTGCGCGCGCGACTCCGATTTATCAAACGACTTCTTTCGTCTTCAACGATGCCGATCACGCCGCCTCGCTGTTCGGCCTGCAGGCATTCGGCAACATCTATACTCGCATCGGCAATCCGACCAACGCAGTGCTGGAAGAGCGCGTCGCCGCGCTCGAGGGCGGCACGGCCGCGCTTGCGGTGGCCTCCGGCCATGCCGCGCAGGTCGTGGTGTTGCAGCAGCTGCTCCAGCCCGGCGATGAGTTCATCGCGGCGCGAAAGCTTTATGGCGGCTCGATCAATCAGTTCACGCACGCCTTCAAGAGCTTTGGCTGGAACGTGGTGTGGGCCGACCCCGATGACATCGCAAGCTTCGAGCGCGCGGTGACGCCGCGCACGAAAGCGATCTTCATCGAGTCCATCGCCAATCCCGCCGGCAGCATCACCGACATCGAGGCGATCTCGACCGTGGCGCGCAAGGCAGGCGTGCCGCTGATCGTCGACAACACGCTGGCCTCGCCCTATCTGATCCGCCCGATCGACCACGGCGCCGACATCGTGGTGCACTCGTTGACGAAGTTCCTCGGCGGCCACGGCAACTCTCTCGGCGGTATCATCGTCGATGCCGGGACGTTTGACTGGTCGACGGGCGGCAAATATCCGATGCTGTCGGAGCCGCGGCCCGAATATCACGGCATCCGCCTGCAGGAGACGTTTGGCAATTTCGCCTTCGCGATCGCCTGCCGCGTGCTTGGCCTGCGCGACCTCGGGCCGGCGCTGTCGCCCTTCAACGCCTTCATGATCCTGACCGGTATTGAGACGCTGCCGCTGCGCATGCAGAAGCACTGCGACAATGCGAAGGCGATCGCCGAATTCCTCGCCGGTCATCCGGCGGTGGCTTCGGTCAGCTATGCGGGCCTTGCGAACGACAAGTACAACCAGCTCGCACGCAAATACGCACCGAAGGGCGCGGGCGCCGTGTTCACCTTCAGCCTCAAAGGCGGCTATGACGCCGGTGTCAGCCTGGTGTCGAAATTGCAGCTGTTCTCGCATCTGGCGAATGTCGGCGACACCCGCTCGCTCGTGATCCACCCGGCCTCGACCACGCACAGCCAGCTCGACGACGCCGCCAAGATCAAGTCCGGCGCCGGCCCCGACGTGGTCCGGCTCTCGATCGGCATCGAGGACAAGGAAGACCTGATTGCCGATCTGGAACAGGCGCTGGGCGCGTAATTGTTCCGGCCATTCCGGGGCGCGCGGACGCGCGACCCCGGAATCTCGACGCCGTAACCTCTGGATTCCGGGTTCGGTCCTGCCGGATCACCCCGGAACGACGTCAGCTACGTTGGTTGCTCCAGTTAACAGTCATTAACCGTATCTGCCGCATACATCGTCACTGGATCGCCCTTTGATTCGGAGCCGACGATGCTGCGCTGGATGATGCCTGCCCTTGCCGCGACGCTGACCATCTCCGGCGCCATGGCGGCCGACTTGCCGGCGACACCGAAGCGGTGGGTTGCCGTTCCACCGCCGGAGCGGCGAGTTTATGTCGAGACCGATCCGGATGCGCTGATCTCGCCGGCCTACGGCGTCGGCAGCTACGTCCGCAACCTGCCGGGGACGCCGCTCCTGCCCGGCTCCAACATGCTGCCGGGCTATTACGGGCGCCCCTGGGATTACGACTATCAGGGCGCCTACTATGGCGGACCGCAGGTCGATTATTTCTGGCGACTGCCCTACGCTGCGGCGTTTACGGCTACTGCTGATCAGCGATCAACCAGCCAGACCAAGCGGAACCGCGCGCGGCTGCGCCTCCGCAGATTGCCGCGAGGACAGACGCTCCACCTGCATCACCGCGAGCGTGAGCACCGCGATCGCGACGGCCTGGTGCGCGAGCGCGAGCCCGATCGGCACCTGGTTGAGCAGCGTCAGGATGCCGAGCACTGCCTGCAGGCTCACCGCCGCAAGCAGCCACAGCGCGCCGCCCACCGCAGCGCCCGCGCGAGAGCGCACCGCGTCGAACGCGTGCAGCGCCGCCAGCACGAACAGCGCATAGGCCGTCATCCGGTGCTCGAACTGCACCGTCAGCACGTTGTCGAACATATTGCGCCACCACGGCGTCTCGAACCACAGCCGATCCGCAGACGGAATGAACGCGCCGTCGATCTGCGGCCAGGTGTTGTAGGCGCGCCCGGCGCGCAGGCCCGCGACCAAGGCACCGAAATAGATCTGCACGAAAGTCACGACGAGGAGCAGCGCGCTCGTGAAGCGCAGCCGCGCAGATGCAGCGATCTGCGCCCGCTCGGCGAGCCGTCGCACCGTCCAGACGATGCCGGCGAAGATCAGCAGCGCGAGTATCAGATGCGTCGCCAGCCGATATTGCGAGACCTCGACCCGCTCCGAGAGGCCCGAAGCGACCATCCACCAGCCGACCGCACCCTGGAGCGCGCCGAGTGCAAACAGCAACCACAGCCTGCGCTTCAACTCACCGGACAGGCCGCCGCGCCACAGGAAGAACAGGAACGGCAGAAGATAGGCGACGCCGATGAAACGGCCGAGCAGCCGGTGGCTCCATTCCCACCAGAAGATCTCCTTGAACTCGGACAAGCTCATTCCGGCGTTGAGCTCGCGATATTGCGGGATCCTCTTGTAGGCCTCGAACGCGTCGGTCCACTGCGCCTCCGAAAGCGGCGGAACGCTGCCCGCGACCGGCTTCCATTCGACGATCGAGAGACCGGATTCCGTCAGCCGTGTGGCGCCGCCGACCAGCACCATCAGCGCGATCAGCGCGGCCACGGAGATCAGCCACCAGCGCACGGCGCGGTACGGCTCGGACGGGGCGGAAATCGTCGTCATTTCAGGGCGAAACCAGGCCTTGTCCTAGGAGAGTTGAACCAATGAGGCTTGAACCGGACTGCGTGCCCCTTATAGTCCCCCGCTCCCGCAGCGCAAGTTACGCAAGAGACCGCGACATTCCGCCATGACGATCCGCACCCGCAAGTTCCTCGGCGCCATCCTGCTCCTGGTGCTAGCCACTGTCTGGGCCCTGCTCGGCATGGCGCTGGCACAGATGCCGTGGATCGCCGAGTCCGGCTGGTGGCAGGCGATCTACTACGTGGTGGTTGGCATGGGCTGGGTGCTGCCGGCGATGCCGATCGTGAGCTGGATGCAGCGGCCGGATCGGGCCAAATCTAGTTCGTGACGCTGCCCGTCGGCTTCACCGGCGCAAAGGCAACACCCGACACCAGCACGCGCAACATGCGCAGCGAGCGTACTCGGCCGTCCCAGGAAATTCGCGGCAGCACGCGCAAATTGGTGCGCCCCTCCGCATCGACGATGCCCGGGATCGTCGACACCGCGCTGGCAAAGCCCGCCTCCTCCGCCATCACGACGTGGCTGCGCCGGAACGAGGCGCGATCGCCGAACGGAAAGGCGAGATGCCTGATATCGCGGTGGAATGCCGCCTCCGCGACCGCCTTGCCCATCGTCATCTCGCGCAGCGCGGCGGCGTCCTTCATGTTGGCGAGAACGGGATAGTTCACGGTCGCGCTGCCGATCGTCACCAGCGGATCGGCAGCCAGCTTGGCCAGATCCTCCCAATCCATCGATGCCTCGCGCGAAAGCGCGGCGAGATCGATCCGGTAGCGCGTGCAGAGATCGGCGATGGCAGCCGACAAATCCACCGGCGGAAGCGAACGCAGCCAGCTGTCGAGCAATGAGAACAGCGCCCGCTTCTCGGCGTTGCCTGTGACGGTGAAGCGCTGCTCCGTCTCGCCCATCATCAGACTGATGCGGCTCCCGCGTGCAATCACCTGCTCGAGCCCGAGCCACCAGGCTTCGCCCACGCCATCGGGAAAGGCGGTAGGAACGTAAATGGTGAAAGGAACGGAATGGCCCGCCAGCACTGGATAGGCGAAGCTGATGAAGTCCTTGCTGGCGCCGTCGAAGGTGAGCGCGACGAAGCGCCGCTTCTCCGGCAGTGTCACCGCGCGCCGGCAAACATCGTCCATGCCGAGAAAGTCATAGTTCCACCGCTTCAGCGCGCGGATGGCACGGTCGAGGAATTGCGGCGTGATCTCGTTCTCGCGCAGCGGCTGGAAAGCGCCGCGCCGCCGAGGCCGCACATGCTCGAAGCGCAGGATGGCGCCAGCACCGCGGCTGCGTAACAGCGGCTGGCCAGTGAACCAGGCCAGTTCAAGGCGCAGCCGCTTCAGCCTTCTGTCGTCGGATGCCAAGATCCCACCTTCGCGTTCGCCGGCGGCCTGCACCGTCCTATTGTCATTACCCTTTGTTGACATTTCTTTGCAAAGGTCGGCCACAGGCCGAATTGCGTATATTTTGATTCTCGACAGGTTTCGCGAATGACCATGGCTGCGGCGATGCAAAGCCGGACGGCAGAAGCCCCAGCGCGGTCGAAAGCGAGCCGTATCGCGCATGTCGATGTCGTTACCGATCTCGGCACGGTGGAGCCGGTATGGCGCGCCTTCGAGGAAAGCGGTCACCTCTTCACGCCCTACCAGCGCTTCGACCTGCTCAGCCCCTGGCAGCGGCTGGTCGGGGCTCGCGAAGGCGCCTGGCCTTTCATCGTCATTGCCCGCGATGCCGAGCACAGGCCGCTCCTGCTGCTGCCGCTCTCGCTGCGCCAAAACCACGGCGTACGTACGGCCTGCTTCATGGGCGGCAAGCATACGACCTTCAACATGGGCCTGTGGAACGCCGAGTTCGCCGCGCAGACCGCTGCCGCTGATCTCGACGCGCTGCTTGCGCCGCTGCGCAGGCATGTCGACGTGCTCTCGCTGACGCAGCAGCCGCTGCGCTGGCACGACCAGCAGAACCCGTTTGCGCTGCTGCCGCGGCAGGGCGCGATCAACGGCTGCCCGGTGCTGGTGATGGAGCCGGGCGGCCCGCCCGCGTCGCGGATCAGCAATTCCTTCCGGCGCCGCCTGAAGAGCAAGGAGAAGAAGCTCCAGGCGCTCGCCGGCTATCGCTATCATCTTGCCACCACGGACGCCGACGTCACCCGCCTGCTCGACTGGTTCTTCCGCGTCAAGCCGGCGCGGATGGCGGAACAGAAACTGCCGAATGTCTTCGTCGAGCCGGGCGTCGAACAGTTCATCCGCAGCGCCTGCCTGTCGCCGCGCGGCGAGGGCCGCGTCATCGACATCCACGCCCTCGAATGCGACGACGAGGTGATCGCGATCTTCGCGGGCGTCGCCGACAGCCTGCGCGTCTCGATGATGTTCAACACCTACACGATGTCCGAACATGCCCGCTACAGTCCCGGCCTGATCCTGATGCGCTACATCATCGACCGTTACGCCGAGCGCGGCTATCGCGGGCTCGACCTCGGTATCGGCTCGGACGACTACAAGCGGATGTTCTGCAAGGACGACGAAGACGTTTTTGACAGCTTCGTCCCTCTGACCTCGCGCGGAAAGCTCGCAGCGATGGCAATGTCCTCCCTGAACCGCGGCAAGCGACTGGTGAAGCAGAACCAGATGCTGTTCGACCTGGCGCGAAAGCTGCGGCAGGCGTTCGGGTAGACAGCCGAAGACGCTCAATCTCTCACCGCGTGCGGCCCCCTTCCCATCTCCCCCCTGTGGGCAGCCCCCTCTGGGAGAGGGTAAAAAAGAGGCCTACGCCGCCACCACGCGCGGGCCTGCTTCCACCGCATCCGACGGTTGCACCGGCTTGCTCAGCATCGTCACCTCGCTGAAGCCGACAGCCTTGAGCTGCTCGCACATCAGCGTGCGCGCGTCCGGCGTCATCGATGCATCGGGCACAACGACGGCGCGGGCATTCGCCGTCAGCAACTCCGCCGGAAGGTCGGACGCGCTGCCGGCGTCGAGCAGCACGTGGTCGTAGGCCCTGAGCATCGCGTCGATCGCGAGCGCCACCCGCGGCGACTGCAGCAAGCTGCGGTCGAAGCCGGGGCGGCCAGCCATGACCAGATGCAACTGCGAGAACTTGTCCCGGTTGATGACTTGCGCAAATGACGCCTCGCCCTGCATCAGCTCGGCAAGGCCGGGCGCCATCGGATCGACGGATACGGCGGCAATCGTCAGCGAGGACGCGGCGAGATCGACCGCGACTACGCGTGCATCGCGCGCCAGATGCCGGGCCAGCGTCAGCATCGACAGCGTGATGGCATCGCCGGCCGCAGTGCCAAGCACCGTAATCTTCTTCGCCGCCGTACCTGCGGTACGCAGGCTGTCGGCCAGATGTTCGATCTCGGCGAATTCGGTGACATCGGCATCGGCCGTCATCTCCGGCTGCAGCGGCGCGGGCTGCGCCATGACCGGATCGACAATCGGCTCGACCACGGGCTCGACAATGGGCTCTTGGCGAACCGGCACCTGCGTTTGCGCCGGGGCGAGCACAGCCACCGCGCGCGGCGCGGTCTGGCGCAGCAGCTCGCCGGTGACGACGACGCCGGACGAGAGCAGCAGCGTCGCGATCGTGGCGATCAGCACGATCGGCAGCTTCTTCGGATAGGCCGGCGTGTTCGAGACGATGGCACGCGAGATGATGCGGCCATCCGTCGGCGCTGCGTCGATGCTCTCGCGGGTATTGGCCTCGCGGTACTTGGCGAGATAGGTCTCGAGCAGGTCGCGCTGGGCCTTAGCCTCGCGCTCGAGGGCACGGAGCTGGACGTCCTGACCGTTGGTCGACGTCGCCTGCTTCTTGAGCTGCTCGAGGCTCACGGTCAGGCTGTCGACCCGGCCGCTGGCGATCCGGGCATCATTTTCCAGCGAGCGCGAAATCTTGCCCGCCTCGTCGCGGATCTGGGTTTCGAGATCGCCGAGCTGGGCCTTCAGCTCCTTGATGCGCGGATGGTTGCCGAGCAGCGTCGAGGATTGCTCGGCGAGCTGGGCCCGCAGCGTCACGCGCTGCTCGGAAAGCCGCCGCATCAGCTCCGAGTTCAGAACCTCGGAGGCCTCGATCGGCTTGCCGCTCTGGAGCAACTCGCGGATCAATCGCGCCTTGGCCTCGGCATCGGCTTTCAACGCACGCGCATTGTTGAGCTGGGTATTCACCTCGCCCATTTGCTGGTTCGACAGCGTCGTGTTGTTGGTGCCGACGAACAGGCTCGACTTGGAGCGGAA
The DNA here is from genome assembly GCF_001908185.1 of Bradyrhizobium sp. AS23.2. Taxonomy (GTDB): domain Bacteria; phylum Pseudomonadota; class Alphaproteobacteria; order Rhizobiales; family Xanthobacteraceae; genus Bradyrhizobium. The sequence goes on along the minus strand of NZ_LGHM01000107.1, from coordinate 24,553 downwards.
GTCCTCGACCCTGGCCTCGGCGTCGGAGACCTTCTTGCGCAAATTCTCGATCTCTCCGGCAAGCCACTGGCTGGCATTGCGCGCCTGCTCCTGACGCGCATTCTGTTGCAGCACGAGATAGCCGTCGGCGATCGAATTGGCGACGCGCGCGGCGAGATCGGGGTCGGCGGACTGGAATTCGACCACGATCACGCGCGACTTGTCGACGGCGTAGGCCTGGAGACGCTCGTAATAGGCGTCCAGCACGCGCTCTTCCGGCGTCATCGAGAACGGATCGCGGCCGATGCCGATCAGTGCCGCGAGCGACTTCAAGGGCGAAATCCCTTTCAGCACCGGATCGAATTCCGGCCGCTCCGCGAGCTTGTTCTTCTTGATGATCTCGCGCGCGAGATCGCGCGACAGCACGAGCTGCACTTGGCTGGTGACGGCCTCGGCGTCGAGGGCCTGCCGCTCCTCGGTGCGGTCGCTGTTCGGACGCAGGAACACGTTCTCACGGCCATCGATGAGGATACGGGATTCCGACTTGTAACGCGGCGTCACCAGGTTGACGGCGGCGACGAACCCGACCAGCGCCAGCACCGTCGGCACGATGATCCAGCTGCGCTTGCGCGCCAGTGCCGCGCCGAGCGCGTGAAGATCGATGTCGCCGGATTCGACAGGCGCCGGCTTGGCAACAGCGGGCGCGGGCTTTGCTTCAGTCCTGGGCGCGGCCTCCGTCGCCTTGGCTTCGGCCACCCTGGCTTCAGTCTTGGGCTTTGAAACTGCCCGCTCGACCACCGCCTTGTTCTTGCCGGCACGCCAGAACGCCAAACGCATCTCACACTCCCGCAGGCCGCCGCCGCGACTCCACCGCAACCGCCGCGATTACACTCCATTAAGGTTGCCGCTGGGTTAATCGCGCCATACTGCGACCGGCACACACCGCGCCGACACCATTTGTTAACCACGAGGACCCCTAATCCATCTCGATATTTCCCAAGAATTGTTCGAGCATTCGCCGTCGAGCGCTGGTTCTGATCATGCCCCCCTCTCCCGACCGGCCGCTCCGCATCCTGCACGCCGTGCGCGCTCCCGTGGGCGGCATCTTCCGCCACATCCTCGACCTCGCCAACGGCCAAGTCGATCGCGGCCATCATGTCGGCATCCTCGCCGACAGCCTCACCGGCGGCGAGCGCGCGGACAAGGCGCTGGCCGAGCTCGCACCACGACTGATGCTCGGCGTGCACCGGCTTGCGATCCGCCGCGAACCGTCACCTGATGATCTCCTGGTGTGGCTGCGCATGCGGCGCCTGATCGCCACGCTCAAGCCCGATGTGATGCACGGCCACGGGGCCAAGGCCGGCGCCTTCGTTCGCATGCGGCGGCGGTCCGACGACGCCATCCGCATCTACACGCCGCATGGCGGCTCGCTGCACTATCCCCTCAACACCTTCAAGGGCGAGTTTTACGCGCGGCTCGAACGCACGCTGATGGACTCGACCGACCTGTTCCTGTTCGAGAGCGCTTTTGCCCGTGACACCTATCAGCGCATCGTCGGCACGCCCCAGGGCGTGGTGCATTGCGTCTTCAATGGCGTGACGCCGGAAGAGTTCGAGCCGGTCGTCATCGCCGATGACGCCACTGACCTCGCCTATGTCGGCGAGTTCAGGCACATCAAGGGCGCCGATCTCTTGGTCGACGCGGTCGCGCGCCTGCACGAGGGCGGCAAGAAGGTTACGCTCACGCTCGGTGGCGACGGCGAGGAAACGGCGGCACTGAAGGCGCAAGTCGAGAAGCTCGGCCTCTCCAGCGCGATCCACTTCGTCGGCCACGTCAAGGCGCGCTACGGCTTCTCCAAGGGGCGGCTCCTGGTCGTGCCCTCGCGCGGCGATTCCATGCCCTATGTCGTGATCGAGGCGGGCGCGGCCGGTGTTCCCATGATCGCGGCCCGCGTCGGCGGCATCCCCGAGATTTTTGGCAGGGAGAGCCTGGCCCTGTTCGCGGCCAGCAACGCCGAAGCGATGGCCGAGGCGATTGCGACCGCCCTCGACGATCCGCGAGCGACCGCGCAGCGCGCGGCTTCCTTGCGCGAGCGCATCTCCGCGCATTTCTCGCAGCAGGCGATGGTCGACGGCGTGCTCGCGGGATACCGCGATGCATTCACCAATCATTAACCATTCTTAAGGCCGCTTTAGAAAATCTTCCGATTTGTTCGATAATCGAAGTGCCAGGGGATGCTCGCCCGGGCGCAAGGCCGCGCCGCGGGTTTTTGGAATGGACGTGGACGCCCGTGGAACCGCTCAACGCACGCTCGATGCTCGATGTCGCGACCAGCGCCGCGGCCGGGCCGGCTGACCAACCCTTTGTGGAACGCCGCCGCCGACTCTCGCCCGCGGCGCTCGAAGTCGTCAACCAGAAGGTCGCCCGCGCTTATTCCCCGATCGTGATCGCCGGTATCGTGCGCGCAGCCGACTTCGTGCTGCTGAGCCTCGTCGGCATCGCGCTCTATGCCGGTTATGTCATGCCGCTTTCCGGCTTCAGCTGGGCCTATCCTGCGCAGATCATCGCCGTCGCGGTCGCTGCCGTGGTCTGCTTCCAGGCCGCCGACATCTATCAGGTGCAACTGTTCCGCGGGCAGCTGCGGCAGATGACGCGGATGATCTCGTCCTGGTCGTTCGTCTTCCTGCTGTTCATCGGCGCCACCTTCTTCGCCAAGTTCGGCAGCGAAATGTCGCGGCTGTGGCTTGCCGCCTTCTACTTCCTCGGACTCGCCGCGCTCATCTCCGGGCGTCTGGTTCTGCGCTCGCTGGTGCGCGCCTGGGCGCGCCAGGGCCGGCTCGACCGCCGCACCATCATCGTCGGCTCCGACAGCAACGGCGAGCAACTGGTCGAGGCGCTGAAGGAGCAGGAGGATTCCGACATCCACGTGCTCGGCGTGTTCGACGACCGCAACGACGGCCGCGCGCTCGATACCTGCGCCGGCGCACGCAAGCTCGGCAAGGTCGACGACATCGTCGAGTTCGCCCGCCGCACCCGCGTCGACCTCGTGCTGTTCGCGCTGCCGATCTCGGCCGAGACGCGCATCCTGGGGATGCTGAAGAAGCTCTGGGTGCTGCCGGTCGACATCCGCCTCTCCGCCCACACCAACAAGCTGCGCTTCCGTCCCCGCTCCTATTCCTATATCGGCGAGGTGCCGACGCTGGACGTGTTCGAGGCGCCGATCACCGACTGGGATCTGGTGATGAAATGGCTGTTCGATCGCGTCGTCGGCAGCCTCGCGCTGCTCGCAGCCCTCCCTGTGATGGGACTGGTGGCGCTGGCAGTGAAGCTCGACAGCCCCGGCCCCGTGCTGTTCCGCCAGAAGCGCTTCGGCTTCAACAACGAGCGTATCGACGTCTACAAATTCCGCTCGATGTACCACCACCAGGCCGATCCGACGGCCTCGAAGGTCGTGACCAAGAACGATCCGCGCGTCACCCGCGTCGGCCGCTTCATCCGCAAGACCAGCCTCGACGAGCTACCGCAGCTCTTCAACGTGGTCTTCTCCGGCAACCTCTCCCTTGTCGGTCCGCGTCCGCATGCGGTGCAGGGCAAGCTGCAGAGCCGCCTGTTCGACGAAGCCGTCGACGGCTATTTCGCCCGCCACCGCGTCAAGCCCGGCATCACCGGCTGGGCCCAGATCAACGGCTGGCGCGGCGAGATCGACAATGAGGAGAAGATCCAGAAGCGCGTCGAGTTCGACCTCTACTACATCGAGAACTGGTCGGTGCTGTTCGACCTCGTCATTCTCCTGAAGACACCGGTCTCGCTGCTGACCAAGAACGAGAACGCGTATTGAGTTGTTTGCGCCAGAAACGCGCTGTCATCGCCCGGCTTGACCGGGCGATCCAGTAATCACCGGCAGCGGAAACTGCCACGAACGGCTCGGAGTACTGGATGCCCCGCCTACGCGGGGCATGACTGCGGAAATATTGTGTACGACTTGCGTAAGCGTGTGAGCGTGTGATGGCGACAGCCGGGGAGTTGAATGCAGCGGTTCGCGCTGCGCCCGGCGTGCTGGCGCTCCAGCGTGCGCTTGTGTGGCTGGTCGGCGCCTCGGGCGCGATCGTCTTCATCGAGCCGAGCCCGTACGAGATCGTGACGCTGCTGGCCACCGTCACGTTCTTCGCCACCGGCCTGCGCTTGCGGCTCGTGCTGATGCCGCTGCTGCTGATGCTGGTCCTGCTCAATGTCGGCTACACGATCAGCGCGATCCCGCTGTTCGAGCAGTCCGAGGTGGTGAGCTGGATCGCGACCTCCTGGTACATGGCGGTGACCGTGGTGTTCTTCGCCATGGTCACGTCGGAGGACACCGCGGCCCGGCTCGACATGCTGCGCCGCGGGCTCATGGTCGGCGCGATGATCGCCTCGCTGTCGGCGGTCGCCGGCTACTTTCACCTGATTCCCGGCGGCGACGACCTCCTCACGCTCTACGGACGCGCGCGCGGCACCTTCAAGGACCCGAACGTGCTCGGGGCCTTCCTGATCCTGCCGGCGCTGTTTGCACTCCAGAGCGTGGTCTCGGACAAGCTCGCCAAGGCGTTTCGCAACGTCATCGCCTTCGGCATCATGTCACTCGCAATCCTGCTCGCCTTCTCCCGCGCGGCCTGGGGCGGGCTGGTGCTGACCTCCGCCTTCATGCTGGCGCTGATGGTGCTGACCAGCCGCACCAACGCGCAGCGCTCGCGCATCATCGTCATGACGATCGTCGCTGCGGTGCTCGGGCTGGCGCTGATCGCGGTGCTCCTGTCGTTCGATTCCATCGCCGAGATGTTCAAGCAGCGCGCCAGCTTCGACCAGAGCTACGACGAGGGCCGCTTCGGCCGCTTCGGCCGGCACATCCTGGGTGCGGAGATGGCGCTCGACCTGCCCTTCGGCATCGGCCCCCTGCAATTCCATCGCTACTTCCCCGAGGACACCCACAACTCCTATCTGAACGCCTTCATGTCCGGCGGCTGGCTCTCCGGTGTCTGCTATCCGGCGCTGGTTTTCACCACGGTGATCATGGGTTTCAGGCACATCTTCGTCCGTGTGCCCTGGCAGCGTGCTTATCTCGCGATCTTCTCCGCCTTCGTCGGCACGGTCGGCGAGAATTTTGTGATCGACACCGACCACTGGCGGCACTTCTGGATGATGCTTGGCGCGATGTGGGGCATGATCGCGGCCGCGCAGGTCTACAAGATCAAGGCCGGCGACGAAGCTTCAGCTTGAGATCGGGACGCTTTTCCGGCGGTGTGTCGAGCAGGCCCTTCAGCGCTTCAGTCGCCGCAAGCACGCCCTTGTAGCCCTCCGTCGCGAAGCGCAGCAGCAGACGCAGTTCCTCGTCGGAATAGCCGCCAAAAACCTTCTCCATCGCCTGCTGCATCGGCACGTAGAGCCGGCCGATCTTCATGGCCGCCTCCGGCACCACAGCGATGAAGACCTTGCGGCGGTCTTTCTCATCCCGCTCGCGGCGCACCAGCCCGGCCTTCTCGAGCCGGTCGACCACGCCAGTGATGGCACCGGTCGTCAGCCCCGTAACCTCGGCGAGCCGGCCCGCGGTGACGCGGCCTTCGAGATACAGGATGTCCATGCATTCGAGGTCGGAATTGGCAATTCCCGCCACGTTCGCAACGGTTTGGCCGTAGAGAACGCCCTGCGCGGACGACCGCCGCATCGCCTCTTCCAGTTCCTCCAACAACGCCGCGCGCGCCTTCGTCCTTGACAAGGCTGACCTCATATCTTAGTCGATATATATCTTAATCACTAAGAGATTTAGTGACCGTAATTTCTCCTAGCACTACGGAAACGTCGGGAGCAAGCCATGTCCAACCGTCCCCGCAAGGCCCTGATCATCGGCGCCGGCATCGCCGGGCCCGTCACCGCGATCCTGCTGCGCCGCGCCGGCATCGAATCCGCGATCTACGAGGCCTGGCCCTATTCGAAAGGCATCGGCGGCGGCCTCCAGATCGCGCCGAACGGCATGCATGTCATGGACGAGATGGGACTTGCCGGCGAGTTGATCAGTCGCGGCTCGGTCGCGGAGTCCTTCGATTTCTATTCGCAGAGCGGACAGCGGCTTGGCTCTATCAACCGCGACATGGAGCGGCGGTTCGGCCAGCCCGCAGTCAATGTCTGCCGTGCCACGCTGAACGAGATCCTCGTCGACAAGGCCTGGTGCGCTTGCGTCTCGCTCTATTTCGAGAAGCGCCTGATTAAGATCGAGGACCGCGGCGACCAGCCGATCATCGCCTATTTCGCCGACGGCACCACGGCTGAGGGCGACTTCCTGATCGGCGCGGACGGTGTGCATTCGGTGGTGCGCCGCCAGGTGGTGCCGGACGGACCGCAACCGTTCAACACCGGCCTGATCGGCTTCGGTGGCTTCGTGCCGCACGCCATGCTCAACGGCAGGCCAATCGGCCGGCACGTCGAGACCACGTTCGGCCAGAGCGGCTTCTTCGGCTACGGCTATTGCAGCCCCGATCCGAGCGACGGCGTGATGTGGTGGAGCACGCAGCCCGCGCACGGCATGGACGCAGCGATGTTCCGCGCGCTCGATCAGACGACGCTGAAGCAGCATCTGCGCGGCTTCCACCACGGCTGGCACGATCCGATCCCTGCCATCATCGAGGCGGCCGAGAACATCGTGGTCACCGACACGCTCGACGTCGCGACCTTGCCGACCTGGTCGCGCAAGCGCTCGCTGCTGATCGGCGATGCCGCGCATGCGACCAGTCCCCATGCCGGCCAGGGGGCCTCGCTCGCGCTGGAAGATGCGATGCGGCTCGGCCGGCTGATGCAGCAGGGCCAGGAGCTCAGCGCGACATTCCAGGCATTCGAGGCCGAGCGACGTCCGCGCACGGAGAAGATCGTGGCGATGGCGCGCCGCAACGGCAACAGCAAGCGCGAATTCAGCGCCACCGGCGCCTGGATGCGCAATCAGATGCTGAAATGGATGCTGCCGCTGGGATCGAAGAGCATGGAGTTCATGTACGCGTACGACGCGCGGGCGGCGTAAGCACACACTGCCGTAGGGTGGGCAAAGGCGCAATGCGCCGTGCCCACCATCTCTCTGCATTTTCGCTTCGTAAGTGGTGGGCACGCTTCGCTTTGCCCACCCTACGATACCGAGCTAGCCTTCCACCCCGAACGTCAGCCCGGCGCGATCGATCAGTCGCTTGATCAGCCTGTGCCGCATCGCTGCGCCCGGCGTCCAGAGCCCGGCCGGGACATCCGGCGTGTCGCGCAACAGGCAGATCGCGCACTCAGAAATGATCTTCGCGGTTGATGCATAGCCTGGATCGAGATCGCCTTTGACCGCCGCGCGAACCTGACGGCCATCAGGCGCGATCGCAACATAGAGCAGGTCGTAATGACCGTTGTCGCGCTCCTCCTTTGACGGTCCCTCGCCGGGCTTGAGCGCATCGGGACCAGTCTTTTCGCTATTGGCGGCCATGACGCGCTTCGCGTTGGCCTGCCCTTCCTCCCCTGCCCCCGTCAGCACCATCTCGTCGTAGACGAAATTCCTGCCATACGGGAATCCCATCAGCAAGTTGGAGCGGTGGACATTTCGCGTGTTCAGCGCCGCCATCGCGAACGGGGCGGCCCAGGATTGCAGGTCCTCCTCGAAAATGGGCTTGTTGCCGCGCGGCTGTATTGGCCCTTCGAATCCCGGTGTGAAGGCAAATGGGTCCTTGAGGATCGACACCAGGCTGAGATCCTGCGCAACAGCTTCGAAGGTCACCCTTGCGCTTGCCGAGGTGCCCCCGGAAAACTTCCAGCTAATGTCACGCACGCGCCCCTTGACGCGCGGTGCCGGCGCTCCGAACGTACGCCGGGCTTCCTCCTGAACGAAGAACGCACCGAGTTCGAACGGCACTGAATCAAAGCCGCAGGAGAACATGATGCGCGCGCCGCTCGCCTTGGCTGCCGTCTCATACCTGTCGATCATCTGCTTCAGCCAGATCGGCTCACCGCAGAGGTCCATGTAGTCGGTGCCCGACGCGACGCAGGCGGCAAGCAGATCAGACCCATAGAGCTGGTATGGACCGACAGTGGTGATGATCAGCTTCGCCTGATCGACCATCGCGCGCAACGACACAGGGTCGGCGGCGTCCGCAACGATGAGCGGCGCGTCCGCGGGGGCGCCAATCGCATCGCGAACGGAGGCGAGCTTGTCTCTGCTGCGCCCGGCCATCGCCCATGTCGGCGCGCCGTCACCGACGTAATGCGCGGCGAGATACTCGGCGACGAGCTGGCCGGTGTATCCCGTCGCGCCGTAGACAACGATGTCGAACTTCGCGGACACGGATCACACTTCCTGCACGACCGTGGACTTTACGACTCCACCCCGAACGTCAGCCCCGCGTGGTCCTGCAGCCGCTTGATCAGCTTATGCTGCATCGCCGCGCCCGGCGTCCAGAAGCCGGCCGGAACGTCCGTCGCGTCACGCAGCAAGCAGACCGCGCATTCGGAGATCATCTTCGAGGTCGAGCCGTAGCCGGGATCGCGGTCGCCGGTGACGCCGGCGCGGACCATGCGGCCGTCGGGCGCGATCGCGACGTAGAGCAGGTCGAAGCGGCCGTTCTCCCGCTCTTCCTTCGACGGCCCCTCACCCGGCTTCGGCGCGTTCGGGCCGGTCTTCTCGGCGTTGGCGGCCATCACGCGCTTCGCGTTGGCCTCGCCCTTCTCGCCGGGACCGGTCAGGACCATCTCGTCGTAGACGAACTCGCGGCCGTAGGGAAAGCCCATCAGCATGTTGGAGCGATGGACGTTGCGGGTGTTGATCAGCGCCATCATGAAGGGCGCGGCCCAGGATTGTAAATCCTCCTCGAGGATCGACCTGTTGCCCTTCGGCTGCTTCGGACCTGTGAAGCCTGGCGTCAGTGCGAACGGATCGTTCAGGATCGCGATGAGGCTGATATCCTTTGCGACCGCATCGAACGTCGCCTTCGCACTCGCCGCGGTGCCGCCCGAGAGCGTGCCGCGCATGTCGCGCACGCGGCCCTTCACACGCTCGGCCGGCGCGCCGAACACACGCCTGGCTTCTTCCTGCACGAAGAACGCACCGAGCTCGAACGGCACGGAATCGAAGCCGCACGAAAAGACGATGCGCGCGCCGCTCTCCTTGGCCGCCGCCTCGTACTTGTCGATCATCTGTCGCATCCAGATCGGCTCGCCGCAGAGATCGAAATAATCCGTGCCGGTGGCGACGCAGGCCGCGAGCAGTTGCTCGCCGTAAAGCTGATACGGACCGACCGTCGTGATGACCGACATCGTCCGCTCCGCCATTGCCTTCAGCGAGGCCGCATCGGACGCGTCGGCCACGATCAGCGGCGTGTCCGCCGGCGCACCGATCGCGTCGCGCACGGCCTTCAGCTTGTCGAGGCTGCGACCCGCCATCGCCCATTTCAGCGTCTTGTCGCCTTTGTAGTGCGCCGCCAGATATTCGGCGACGAGCTGGCCGGTGAAACCGGTCGCACCGTAGACGACGATGTCGAATTTCGCAGAGCTCATGATCGACCTTTATTTCTTTGCGTAACTCACGCCCATGCCGGCGCGGACATCGCTTTGAATACCATAGGGCGGGATTGGATAGCGCAGGCCGTTCTTCGCCAGCGCCTTCATGCCCTCAATCGCCTTGGCGAGATGTTCCGGCTTCAGCGCCATCAGCATCTCCTCGTCCGGCACGCCGCCATAGCGCCGTTCGGCATAGCATGGCAAGGACAGGCTGGGCTCGCCGGTCTTGAGCGCCCGCCCCCAGGAATCCGCGCAGGCGGTCTCGCCCACCACGCTCCATTCGAATTTCTTGTAGCCGGTATATTGCAGCCCGTTGATCAGGATGATCATCTGTCCCGGCGTCGCATAGACGAGGCAGATGTCGGGCGGATCGAGCCGGCCGCTCGCGAGCGGGCTGACCGCGAGCGCCTGATACTGCCCGAACGGAACCACGTCGAGCGCCTCCTGACGTTTGCGCGCGTCTTCGGCGGTGCCATGCCAGACCCCGACATAGTTTTCGCCGGCGAGCCACTTTTCATCCTGCGGCGCGAGGCCGATCACCGCGCGGCACTGCGCGCCCACGAGATCGTCGCCGGTAATGCCGACGGTCCATCCGAGCCGCGAGGCCATGCTGACGATCTGGTCGGTGGTGTGGACCGCATTCGGCCGCCGGATCTTCGGGATCGCCTCCATGTCCGCAGCGCGCGCGAACAACTTCATGCCGATCACCGTCGTCTTCAGCCGCAACAGGCTGTTGAGATCGGCAACGAGGCCGGCAAGATCGATCCTCTCGGCAGTCTGCTGTGGCATGGCGTCCTCCGGACCGGCGATCGTGCGCCGGTGCTGCGTTCTTGTTTTGCGGCTCTCGTTCTAGTCCTTGGCCGGTCCCGGAAGCAACTCGCCGGTCCGTCCCATGACACGATACGTCAAAAGACCGATCCATTCGCGCACGGCAACGTCGGTCCTGCCGAGCCCGTCTGCGCCATAGTTGGTGAAGGAGAAAACATCGTCACGCCCGCCCATCCGCCAGTCTACGGGATAGGCCTCGACGTTGAAGCCGGCCTTGCGAAATATCCCCATCGAGCGCGGCATGTGGAAGGCCGACGTGACCAGGAGCCACCGTTCGCCTGGTTTCGGCGCGACCAGCTGCTTCGTGAAGATCGCATTCTCCCAGGTGTTGCGGGAGTCGCGTTCGAGGATCAGCCGCTCCTTCGGTATGCCGATGCTTTCCAGGATCGGTGCGGAGTAGTCCGCTTCCCGGGCTTCGGTCGAGACCATGTTCGCAGTTCCGCCGGTGAAGACAATACGCGCATTGGGATAGCGGCGCGCGAGCTCGGCCGGCGCCAGCAGGCGATCGGCCGCGTGCGAAACCACTGGCGTGCGGTGCGCCGCCGACAGATCGGTGTCGACGGAGCCACCAAGCACAATGATGCCGTCGGGCGCCCCGCGCGACGGATCCCACGGCGGAAAGCGCGATTCCAAGGGATAAAGCAGAAGATTGCCGAGCGGCGAGAACGCGGCGAGCGCCAGCAGGACCAGCGTGGTCACGGCAAGCTTGCGGCCGAGCGCGGCGAAGCGCGTCGCCATCAGCACCAGTGACAGGATTCCGAGCTCGACCAGGAGATTGATCGGCAGAAGCGCGGCGCCAAGGGTCTTGGAAAGAACGAAATACAGGGGAGCCTCGCTGGAATGATCCTGGCACGTCTTGGCACGCACGGGCTTGACCGGCCCGACCATCTTCAGAAATCTTCTTGAAAGAGGATCGATTGCCCGGTCAAGCCCGGGAATGACAAGATCTCATGACGAGTTCTGATGAAACCGATTGGACGCGGCAAATGACCCATCACCACCTGCATTCAAGTCCCGAAACCTGCCATTGGGGCTTCTTCGAAGCCGCGCTCAAACCCGTCCTCACCATCGCGAGCGGCGATGAGGTGACGGTCGATACCATCAGCGGCGGCCCGGACATGCTGCCCGACCGCAGCAAGTTTCACATTCCGCCGGAGATGTTCGAGGTTCATGCCAAAAATGAGCGCATGCTGCCGGGTCACATCCTCACCGGCCCCATCGCGGTCGAGGGTGCCGAACCCGGCGACGTGCTCGCGGTCGAGATCCTCGATGTCCAGCTCCGCCAGGACTGGGGCTGGAACATGATCAAGCCGCTGTCCGGCACCCTGCCCGACGATTTCCACGAGACGCGAATCCTCAACATCCCGCTGGACCGGACGCGGATGGTCGGCCGCATGCCATGGGGCCTCGACCTGCCCCTCAAGCCGTTCTTCGGCGTCATGGGCGTGTCGCCGCCGCCGGCCTGGGGCCGCATCTCCTCGCTGATCCCGCGCGCCATGGGCGGCAATCTCGACAACAAGGAGCTCGGTGCGGGTGCGACACTGTATCTGCCGGTGTTCGTTCCGGGCGCGCTGTTCTCCTGCGGCGACGGCCATGGCGTACAGGGCGACGGCGAGGTCTGCGTTACCGCGATCGAGACCGCGCTCCGGGGCCGCTTTCGCCTGACGCTGCGCAAGGACCTGCGGTTCGACTATCCCCGCGCCGAGACGGCGACGCACTACATGACCATGGCGATGGACCCCGACCTCGACCAGTGCGCGGTGCGCGCACTGCGCGACATGATCGTGCTGCTCGGCGAGACGCGAAACCTGTCGCGCGAAGACGCCTACACGCTGTGCAGCCTGGCGGCTGATTTGCGGGTGACGCAGACCGTCAACGGCTCCAAGGGCATCCATTGCATGATCGAAAAGGCGATCGTGCACGGCTGAGCCGACCCGGCCTCCCTGACCTGTCAACGCGACGCCGCCACTCGGTATCCCGCGCGGCGCGCTGTATCGCGTCCAATTTCGCAAGCGATTCCAATGGGCTGAACCGAGACGTCAGCTTGGATTTGACTCTCACCCCTGAACCTAAATAGAGTCTTAATCGTTACTTTTATGTACCCGAGTAAGAGGCTAGCGTTCGGGCCATGGCCACCGAAAAAGCCGAGACTGACCGCATTCCCGTAACCTTGGCGCTCTCGACCATCACCTATCTGGAAAAACTGGTGAGACAGGGCACCCACGGCACCAGCGTTCCCGGCGTCGCGCGGACATTGATCGAGGAAGGCATCCGTCTCGCCATCAAGGACGGGCTTCTGTCGATTCGCGACAATGGGAGGACGTGAGCGCGCGCCGAACGTGAGGCGGACGGATCTCGCAGGCGGATGGCCGACATCTGCAACCTGGGACCGTTACAATGCCTGTTCTCTCACCGACCTGGACCAACGAACGAATTGAACTTCTGAAGCGGTACTTCGAGGCCGGCCTCTCCTGCCGCGAGATCGCCGCCGACATCGGCGTGAGCCGCAACGCCGTGATCGGCAAGCTGTCCCGACTGAATCTCACACGCGGCGGGTCGAGCGACGAGCGCAAGCTGGAGCGGAGCTTCGCGCCGGCGCGCGCGCGGAGAGCCGTGCCGCGGCTGCAGTATGAGATGCTTGCCACGATCTATGGCGAGACCGAAGGGCCTGCGGTCACGGCGCCGATCGACGATGCCAACCGCTGCTCGTTGCTGGAGCTTGGCGAGAACCGCTGCCGCTGGCCGATCTCGACGCCGGGTGCGGAGGATTTCTGCTTCTGCGGCAACACCGCGCCCGACGGCCATTCCTATTGCGCCGGCCACAGCCGCCTCGCCTACCGGCCGAACTCGCGCACCCGTGTGATGCGCGGCTGAAACAGCGCCCCCAAATGAAAAACCTCCGGCGGGGCATCACCGGAGGTTTCTGGAGGCTTAGCATGAAGCTAAGAGCCGTGACTTTCGTAATCGGCTGAACACCATATAGCTGATCAACTCAGGTAAGTAAATAAGTTTGAAGGCGATCGAATCGCATAGCTCGTCTTCGTTGCCTGCACAGGCCGCCGGCCGGATTTTCCGAAAGCCGCTCTCTAAAAAAAAGCCCCGGCGGTGTTCCGCCGGGGCTTCATCAGATCCGAAGACCTTAGGCTTACCAGTTGCGCTGGGCGCGCAGCAGAAGGCTGTAGGTGTCCTGGTCCTTCAGCTCGTAGGTGGCCGCCGGCTTGGCGACGCTCGTCAGCGCTCCGGTCGTGATCACGCCCGAATACTTCTGGTCGAGGTGGCTGTAGGTGAAGTCAGCCGAGAAGGTCAGGTTCTTCACCGGCGTCCAGCGGGTGATGACACCCACCTGGCCGATGTTGAAGTCCGGGTTGCAGGTGCCGGTCAGGGTCGCGAACGCGGCGCTGCCGCAGATCAGGCTCTTCGCCGTGCCGCTGTAGTTGACCGCAGCCCACGCACCGTAGAGCGCCGTGTTCCAGAACGGGCTCCAGTTGTGGGTGTAGGCGCCGCGGAAGCCGTAGGTCTTGGTCAGCTCGAGCTGGCCGTTGGGGCCGAACACCGCATCAGACACGCCGGCAAAGCCGATGCTCTGATAGGCGGCGTTCGAGCTGCCGAACATCGAGTAGCTGGTCGCGGCCAGCTCCTGGAAGTTGTAGCGGCTCGCGCCCTCGGTGTAGACGCCCGACACGTTGATCGTGTCGCCGGCGCCGGTCGGGATGTTCTTGATCTGCAGAGCGAGCTGAACGGCCCAGCCCCACTTGTTTTCCGGATGCCCCGTCGCCTCGGTCGCCCCATAGTAGGCAACCTGGTTGTCGTGCGCGGCAACCGACGCCTGGAACAGGCCCCAGGCCTGGTCGACGCGGACCATGCCGACGAGGTCAGGAGACCGGGTGCCGCCGAGACTGTTCGAGCCGTAGGCACCACCAAGGACGCCGGTGGTGGACATGCCGGCGGTGTTCCAGATGCTGGTCTGGAAGACCTGCGTCTGGTCCTGCGCCGAGAACGCGGCCGTCACGCCCTGGCCGAAATCGGCCGTGTAAGTGAACTGGGCAACGCCGTTGGTGCTGCCGCTGCCGCCGACCAGCTGGTCGAAGTTGTTGCCGGGATAGTTGACCCACGGCGCGTCGAACTGCGACACGGCCTTACCCATGGTGAAGCCGGCAAACTGGATGAAGGCATAGTAGACGCCGAGCGCACCGCCCGAGATGCCGCCGTCCGTGGCGTTGACCGCACCGCCGCTCGAACCGACGAGGCCGTTGCCGGCAGCGTTGAGACCGAGCGTGCCGCTGTACTGGGTCCCGCCCGAGCCCGAACCGGTGCCGACATAGTTGCCGGTCGTCCAGGTGAAGACCGCGTCGAAGTAGGTGCGGACCACGCCGTACTCGGTGGCGGTGCGCGTGTCGATGTTGAGATCTTCACGAGCGCGCATCGAGTAGTAGTTCGTCAGGCGGTTGTTGGCCGCGAAGACGTTGTTGTACTGGGCGCTGTAGTTGCCGCCGGCGTTGAGCGCGACTTCAGCACGCAGATAACCGCCGAGCTTGATGCAGGTGTCAGTGCCCGGGATGTAGTAGAAACCCGCACCGTAGAGCGTGCAGATCTTCACGTACTCGACCGCCTTGGCCTTGACCGGAAGATCGGCAGCCTGCGCTCCACCCACGGCGATCAGACCCGCCGCAGTGCCGAGCAAAAGGCCCTTCACCACTTTCATTTAAAACCTCCAAGTTGCTCACTTTACGGAGACCGGACCGTGAGGCCCCCCCAAGATCCCCGTCTCTTCAAATTCCGCTCAGCCGCTTCGCGCTTTCGGACACACCCGCCTGAGACGCGAGGGACGTGAGCGAACCACCTGCAACGGGACGATCGAGTACCCCCCGCCGTCACGGATCAATATGCCTGTGACATTCCATTAATCAAAATAGTTTATTGGCTCAGCTTACTGGTTTCACTAAACCTGTGCCCGGAGCGCAACACTTCACCTGAGTCAGTTGGCTGACTTGCTAATATTTGTAGTTTTAGTGACACAATTACCCTGCTCTGCACTTGCATCAGAGCAGACTTGCGTGGACTATGGCCCTCCACGGTACCGGCCTAGAAGAATCAGATCACGGGAGTGACGCTGTGTCCGCGACGAGGAAACAAGGAGCGCGCCTCCGCTCCGTCGGCAATCTGGATATCATCAGGCGTTTCACCTGGGAGATATCGTCGATCAACATGTATCTGGAGGAGCTGCGTCAGTTCTGGGCGAGGACGCTGGGCATCAGCGGTCCGCAATGGCTGATCCTGATGGCGATCTCCGACCTCGACAAGGAGGACGGCGTCCCCGTCAACGTGGTCTCCAAGCTGCTCCACGTCGATCCCTCGTTCGTCACCACCCAGTCCAAGCTCCTTGAGAAGAAGGGCCTGCTCCGCCGGCGCCCCTCGCCGACCGATGCCCGGGTGGTCCGGCTTTCGCTGGTCGAAAAGACCCAGAAGCACATCGCGAGCCTCAACGAGCAGTACAAGACGATCCGCGAATTCGTCTTCCAGGAGTTCGACGAGAACGAGCTCACCGAATTCACTGCCAAGCTCGCGACGCTGAAGACGCGGCTCGAAAAGGCCTGCGTCAGGATATCCCTCGACTTCTGAGGCGAGCGCCCGCGCTCAGATCCGCCGGCCGGCGGCGCCGAGCCGCGATTCAAGCCAGTCGAAGATATATTCGTTGGCAAGGCTCGGATTGTCCGCATGGGCCTGCGCCGCGCCGGTCTCCGCCGCGGCGAACACCTTCAGCACGATGTCCGAGCCGCCGAGCCGGGACTTCTGCACGATCTGGCGCACCCGGTCGGCCTTGAGCCAGCCGTCCTCGCCGAGCGTGATCAACACCGGACAGTCGACGCTGCTGGCCATCAGCGGCGAATGCGGCACCGGGACGATGCTGAGGTCGCTCATCGCGAACCGGCTGGCGAAGAAGGACCGTTCGTGCAGGTCCCACAAGCCGCCGTCGCAGACGGCCGCGGCGAGCCGCGGCTCCTGCAACACCGCGCGCGCCACGAAAGAGGAGCCCCACCCGTCGGCCACGATCGCGACGCGATCGAAATCGACGTCGCTGCGCGCCTCCAGGTAGTCCATGACACTGGCAATCGAGCTCTCGAGGTCACGGCGCTGCAGGAGCATGTCGGCGTAATCGTCGCGCCGGTCGCCAAGCAGGTCCAGCGCAAGCATCGAGAATCCGCGTTCGCGCGCATGCGGCGCGAGCTTGAACAAGAACTCTTCCTTGCGATGCCCGGCTCGCCGATGCAGATCACGGTCGGCGCCCGTCCGTTCGCCGACGACGCAGGCAGGAAGTAACCCTGCAACGAATGGCCTTCGACCCACGGTATGGTCACGACCTCGCCCGCCGGCCTACGCGCCGCGACGAAGCGGCGGGCGCATTCCTGCATCGCGAGCACCGCAACCCAGCGGCGCTCGTCGGCCTGATCGAGCGGCATCGCGGCCGCGCCGTAGTAATTCATCGCACGCAGCCAGTTGCGCTGCGCGGTGGCCAGATGGCCCTCCGCGAATGCAGCCTCGGCACGCTGCCGGTTGGCTTGCGCGAGCTTCTTCCATTCGCGATGCCAGGATTGCTCGTCATCCCGCTCGAGCCGCCGCGCGATCATCAGGCATTCCGCGATCGTGGCGCCGCCCTCCTGGGCCGCGGCAAGCAACCGCGTGAATTCAGCGGAGATGTCCTCTCTCTCCGGGCAAAGGGTCCAGTCGTCGGAGAGGCATGCGGGTATCATCGGAAACTACGTTCTAGATCGCCTTACCCTCAATGACTAAACCATTTTAGTTTCCTGACCAAGCTGCCGCGCACTGAATGAGTCCCGTTCGAGATCACCATCGCTTGAACGCATGGATCATGTCGCATGCGTGACATTCCGTTTTGTCATGAGAGGACGACCGCGCGCAAAAGAGGCAGTGAATATCGCCAACGCAACTCTTGCCATGACGATCATCATACCTATATCCGCGCGCGTTCGTTGACAGTCTCAGCCAAGCCGCCAGCCAACCTCCTGGGTAAAGCTTTCGTAGAAGGCCCTGTCATAAGCCTGCTCGGGTGTCGCGCGTACGCGCTCGTCAAGACGTCTTGCGTCCTCGCCCACAAGAATGCGCCAGCGCTCTGCTTTCACCCCGTCGAGGATGATCTTCGCGGCTTGCGCAGCCGTCGTCGGCGCATCCTCGAGGAAGCTGCGGGCGCGCTCGGCGAACACCGCCTGGATGTCCTCGTCCGACATTTTGTCAGCATCTGGCACGCCGGCCCCAACCATACGCTTGCGGGTCAGTGCGACCTCGTCGGCGTTGAGTCGGTCTGATCCGTCACTGCTCTGCACCTTGCGCGAGTTGGAGACGATCGAGGTGCCGATGTGGCCGGGCATCACCACCGAGCATTTGACGTGCGGCGCGTGCAGGCGGAGGTCGTTGATCAACGCTTCGGTAAATCCCTTCACCGCGAACTTGGCCGAGCTATAGGCGGTGTGCGCCTGATTCATGCCGATCGAGGCCCAGAAGCCGTTGACGCTCGCGGTGTTGATGATGTGGGCCTCGTCCGCCGCCACCAGCATCGGCAGGAAGGTGCGCACGCCGAGATAGACGCCGCCCCAGCAGATGTTGAAGGTGCGCTCCCACTGCTCGCGCGTGTTGGTGAACAGGCTGCCGCCGCCGCCGATGCCGGCGTTGTTGAACAGAAGATGGATCCTGTCGGTCTTCTGCTGCTCGGCGAGCTCGTCGCGAAAACGCTTCAGGTGATCCTCAATCGAGACATCGGCGACATGCGTCGTGACGCGCAGGCCCTGCGGCAGCTTCTCGACCTCGCAAAGCCGCTTGGTCTCGGCCAGCGCGGCTTCCGAGACGTCGCACGTCGCCACGTTACAGCCCTCGGCAACGAGCTGCCGCGCGAGCTCGCGCCCCATCCCGGTGCCGCCGCCGGTGATGACGGCGATCTTTCCTGCAAAATCTTTCATGGGACTTTCGGCCCCTCCCCTTGTCGGTATGTTTCTTCGTCACTGCGCCGCTCACGGCGGCGCGAGCAAAATGTAGCAGCGCCGCACCCGCAGGTAAAAGCGGATCGGCGCTGCCATCTTCGGCATCAGTTATTTCGGGGCGCGGACTATTCGACCGCTTCCTGTTGCCCGTTCAACGCACCGAGCGCCTCCAGTGCCTTGCGGGTCGCGGCCTGCTGCGCGGGCGAGGCTTCCGGCATCGGCGCACGCGGATATGTCCTGGGCAGGCCCTGGAGCGTTTGTGCATAGCGGGTGCAGGCCGGCAGATTGTCGGCGATGATCGCGTTCCACAGCGTCAGCAGCTTCTTGTGCAGGTCGAGCGCGCGCGGATGATCATTGGCCTTCACGGCATCCCAAAGCGCGACCGAAGCATGCGGCGCCGCGGTCAGGATCGCGGCGATCGAGCCATGGGCCCCCAACGTATAGGACGGATACATCAGCGCATCGACCGCGCTGTAGATCAGCTTGTCCGGCGCCATCATCATGAGATCGGCAAACAGCTTGAGATCGCCCGCGCTCTGCTTGACGCCGACGACCAGCGGCACCTCGGTCATGATCCGCGTCAACAGCGCCGGCGACAGATAGGACCACGGCACGACGTTGTAGATGATGATGGGCATGCCGGTCTCGTCCGCCATGGCGCGGAAATGCGCCACCATCGCCTCGTCGTCCGGCTTGAACAGATAATGCACCGACGTGACCTGAAGCGCGGCGACATTCATGTCGCGCACCAGTTTGCCGCGGCGGATCGCATCGCGCGTGGAGTCGACGATGATGCCGGCGATCACGGGAATGCGCCCCTTCACCGCCTCCACCGTCGCGGCCATCAGGTCGCGATATTCCTCGTGGTCGAGCGTGTGCCCCTCGCCGGTCGAGCCGCCGGCCGCGACGCCATGCGCGCCGGCGCCGATCATCCAGTCGACCTGGGGCGCCACGAGTTCGTAGTCGATTTCGCCGTCTTTCCGGAACGGCGTCGTCATCGGCGGGATCACGCCGGTCGGTCGCACTTTCATGATCTGCCCTCGCGTTTCCACAAGCCTTGTGGCGGCCCCGCTCTTTTGGCGAGTATCCGCGTCAGCAAGCCTACCGGCCGCACACGGCTTGTGAAGCGCTGGCGACGCGGCGCTGCCCTCACAATCGATCATTCCTGCGATCGTTTCGGCAGGATTCCCCGTATTTGTCCGGCTTCGGTGTAGGGGGAATTTTTTTTACAATCCGAATCGCCAAATCGAGCTGGACGGTGGGTCGGGTCGCCGCGGCCGGCGTGTCGTTTCCGACACAGGCTGTGGCACTCCACTTGCATCCTCCTCGTGGCCGGAAACTACCGATGAGGTGACAGGATGTTCGTAACCGTCGTAGCCGTGCTCTGCCGGCTCGGTGCCGCTGCTTCAGGCAGCTGCGTCGAGGAAATCGTGACCGACAGCAACATGACGCCCGAGATTTCGATGATGCAGTGCGCGGTCGGCGCACAGGCACCGCTTGCGAAATGGATGGGTGAGCATCCGATCTATCACGCCAACTGGCGCCTCGAGCGCTACAAATGCGTGCCGGGTCACTACGAGATCAAGGGCCGCGCCTAAGGCCCCGCAAAACTACCCGAGGAAACGCCCCGGAGGCCGCCTTTTCCCTCCGTGTGGACCCAACCAGCGCCAGACCCCATCGAGGCGGCGCGTTCTGTGACAGCAATCACGCCTTCCGCAAGATCATCGCACGCGCCTTGCGCCCTTCCGGCGTCGGCATCAGCGCGTAATTGTGCGGCTGGTCACGCAAGAGAGGCAACTCGACCGGCACGCCCACCGCCCTCGCTGATATGAAAGTCGCCGCCGTGATCAATCGTCACAACGATGTGATCATAGGACGGTCCGCGCCGCGCTCACTGAGGTCGCCGACATGTCGATCGAGAAGGCGGTGCGCCGCCACACGGTCGCGATCGAGGCGCACCGCATCGACCCGAAACTGCACCGCGTCCTTGCCGAGCAGATCCCGCGCACCGGGCAGCTCGCCGACGTCGAAGCCTTCAACCGCGAGGTTCACGTTCTCGTGCGCGCCTATCTCGAAAGCCGCCGCAAGGACATGCGCAAGATCGATCTTGATATAGCAACCTTCATCTGCGCGTGATCGAGGCCGTCGCGCACAACACGGTGCTGAACCAGGCGGAGATGCTGCCGGAGAAGATGGTGAGGACGCTGGTCGATTAAACGACGCGGATGGTGGTGGGATATTTGCGGCCAGCTTTCGTTGTTCGGTAAAAGCTCGATGCTGGACATCGTTCCATGACGCGACCAGATCGAAAGTAACCCCCACCAGCAAAATGACCTCAAGCCGAATTTCGACAAGCTGCGTCGGACTGCAACCGCAAGGACGACGCGCCGCCTTATTACAGATTTGTCGCACATCAAGAACGCGTGCGTGAGCCTGTTGGAGGGGTTGAACCAGACGCAAGAGCCCCATTTATCGGGGCAGCGGCGGAATGCCCGAGAAAGTTAGTCGATGCTGTCACCCGAATGGAAAGGAATAACCGTCGCTGCGGCGGTAGCGTTCCTCTCAATATCCCTCTTGGCGGTCGACGCGGCCGTGGACCTAAGCGCGAGCGGGTTCACCAAACGCCTGGAGCGCGCAGAGGCTTCCATCGTTGACGCGATGGGGCAGCATCAACTCGCCTTCGCCGTTCGGGCGTGGGCCCGTGGCAAGAATCTTCCGGAGCAGCAGTGCCCACACAGCACGTGCTAACCGACCCGCCGCTGGCGCCGGCTCATTCCGAAAACAGGAGATCGCTTGCCGATACGCGAGGAGCTCGGTTCTGAGAGCCAAAAGCGGGGGTCTCTCAGGCCGCGATTGCAGCGATCAACGGATTGACCCCGATGATGTTCGTGACCCGGCCGGGGTCGTTCATCACCGATGGATTCTATGCGCGCGCAATCTGATCAGCGATCGTGACCGCTGCAGCCGGCTTCTTTTCTCTAGATTGGTGGTATGCGACCAATCGAGTCTGTCGCCGCCCGTTAGAACGGACGGCGCCCAAAAAACGTAAACCAAACTGTAAACTGCGGGATTTGGAGAAAGGGGGCCTATTTTCTAAGCCCTCTTCTTCTTTGATAGTTTTGGTCGGAGCGAGAGGATTTGAACCTCCGACCCCTAGTCTCCCAGACTAGTCTGGCACTCCCTCACCTGCCCTCCGATACCCTCAGAAGCCCTAGCGCCGCGGCGAAAACCGCCCGTGCGCTCACCTCGTGTCGTCCTTTGCCTGCTGTGATTGGCATCGCGGTGCTTCCCCTGTGCTTCCCGGAGGGCAAATGAGCGGTCAAACCATCACGAAGAGCCTGGTCGACGGCCTCGACAAGCAGGTATCGGAGTACACCGTTTGGGACGCTAAGCTCCCGGGCTTCGGGGTGAGGGTCCGGCCCACAGGCGCCAAGTCATTTGTCATCGTCTACCGGGCGGGAACCGGCCGCACGGCACCGGTTCGGCGCTACACCGTGGCCGCCGTCGGTAAGCTGGCGCCAGAGGCCGCCCGCACTCAAGCCAAGATCCTGCTGGGTAACATCGCCAATGGCGCCGACCCGGCCGCTGAGAAGCGGGCGAACCGCCCCAAACGAGACCAACTGACGTTCGACGCCTTTGCAGACAGATACATAGCTGAGTACGTGATCGGGACCGGAGGCAAAGAAGTCGTCCAGGCGTTCAATGCGACGGGGAAGTGGCCGGCGGAGATTCCGAACGCCAACAAGAAGAGCTGGAAAAACGACGTCCAATACCTCAAGCGCCCTCGCGAGGAATGGGGCCGCCTGCTGGCAGCATCTATTACCGACGACGACGTGGCTGATCTCCTCGATTTGATCGCCGACGACGCGCCGGTCAGCGCCAACCGAACCCAATCGATCCTCCACAAGATGTTCAAATGGGGAATGCAGCCCGGCCGGAAGTACGTGCCATCGAATCCGCTGGCGGGACTTGAGCGCCGCGGCGGCAAGGAGAAGAAGCGCGACCGCGTCCTGACGAACGACGAGATCCGGATCCTTTGGTGGGGCCTCGACCTCCCCGACTGCCCGGTCGAACGCCCCGTTGCGCTTGCAATCAGGTTCATCCTGGCCACTATGGTCCGCCCCTACCAGGCAGCCGGCGCCAAGACTACCGAATTAACCTGCCTTGGTACCGCTGACGCACTCTACGACATGCCACCCGGTCGCGTGAAAAAGGACCGAGCAGTACTCGTCCCCCTCTCCGATCTTGCCCAAGAGATCGTCAGGGAAGCGACCGCACGCGAAAGGCCCGGCATCGGTCACAACAATCCGCCTGAGCCAATCGACGACGCGCCTCCGGAAGTCCTGTTCCCGAGTAAATTCAGCGTGGGTGATGTTGCGATCGCGCGCGCATCGGTCAGCCAAGCGTTGAACGGCAAGAAGAAGGGCAACAAGAAGGGTAAGAACATCTCCGACCGCGCCGGCATCCGCGAATTTCTGGGACTGGCACACTTCACCGCGCACGATCTGCGACGCACTGCCGCGACGATCGCGCGTCGCGGGGGCGCTCCGCGGCCAGACGTCAAGGCGCTGCTCGATCACGTCAACGGCGACGTGACTGCGGTATACGACAAATACGACATGCTCCCCGAAAAGCGATCAGTCACCAAGATTCTGGAGACCGAGCTCCGCAAGATAATCGGAGATCAACCGGCGTCGGCCTCGAGCCCAATGTTCTCCGGAGACAATGTCGTACCGATAGCCGACGGCGAGCGAAGAATTGTGGCTTTGTGAATCGCTAAAATCGACAAACCCACAAATGCAAGGGGAGACGGCACCTGATGGTGTGGGCTAGCATCTGATCTAGTTGGCCGGCGCTAGCGGCTTCTTGTGGGGCCACCCGCTCGCCTCGGAACGGAGACGGATCAAATGCAGCAATTTCTCGACACCAAGGAAGCCGCCAAACACGTTCGCCTATCGACTGCGACTCTCGAGCGCTTGCGCGTGCGGGGCGGCGGGCCTGCCTACATCACTCCTATTCCCAGTCGCGTGCTTTATGACGTAACGGATCTCGACGCGTGGATGTGGAGTCGGCGCCGGAAATCGACCTCGGAAATTGAAGCGGCATAGCCGCTAACAACTTCGCCGGCCACGCATTCCCCGAACACCAGACAATGAGGGCCACGATAGCCACGTCCCCGTCGGGCGCCAAAAAGAATGGCCCCGCCGACTGCCAGGTCGAACGGGGCCAGAAATCGAAACCAAGAGATGGATATCACAAACTCCCTTACGAAACAACGAACTCCCCTTGCCAACCTGAAGCCGAAACTCGACATCGCGCTCGGTCTTGCCGAGCTGGGTTTCGACGTATTCCCACTATCGCCCAATCGGAAGACACCGGTCTTCGAGGATAGTTGGAAGGATCTCGCGACCCACGATACAGATCGCGTAAGGAAGCTGTGGGCCGGCGGCTATCGCGTTTGCAACGTTGGCCTGCGTACTGGCCTTCCCTTCTTGAACGGTTTGCCTTGCCGGCAGCCTTCGGGCGGCCCGTTTTGCACTCCAGGACCGCGGGTGCGCGCCATCTGCGCGTCGGTGTGCATCCAGTGACAGGAACCTTGGGGACCGCGGGCAGTTGATCAGCAGTCCCCGACAAGCGGAGTTATTCCCATGCGCGAGAAGCGCAGGCTGGCGGCGCCAGCAGCGTCCGTCCGCACCACCAAGGCATCGATTGCCCCCCTGAAGACCGGTTATGCCTTGATCGTCGACGGTCATGTCAAGGCGACCTTCACGGCGAAAGCGAGCGCCCTGGAAGCTGGCACACAGCTGAAGAACCGATCCCCTCGGCTTCAGGTCAAGATCTACGACGCCGAAACCAAGCTCAGCGAGATTGTTGAGATCGCCCGCGCTTGACGTGCCGATCGGCGGCCCGTTTGGAGTTGGCACGATGAGCGCCTCGAGCACGGGCGACAAACGAGCCATGAGCATCTTGCGCGAATTGCAAGAGGCCGAGAAAGAGTTGGTCGGCAAGGCCGTCGTTTTGACTGACGGCAAGGCTGGCACAATCGATGGCGTCTTCCTCGATGATGAGCATGGGCTCCGCATCTCGATCGCGGGGCATGAGGGTCGATGGCCGATCTCGACGGTGAAGCAAATCGAAAGCTGATCGCCCACGGCCTTGCAGCCTCTATCGATGACGGGAGGGTCGCCGGGCCGAATTAGGCGTGGTGCCGAGCG
>NZ_LGHM01000106.1 GCF_001908185.1 Bradyrhizobium sp. AS23.2 | reverse complement strand
CCGGCTTGCGGCGCGGCGCCCGGCGTCGCGGTGGCCGTCGGCTGCGGCGTGCTCTTCTGGAGCTCGGCCTGCGCCTGCTGCTGGGCGCGCTGCTTCTCCATCTGCGGCACGTTGTAGAAATACTGCCAGGCGATCAGCACCAGGCCCGACAGAATGACGGCGAGGATGGTATTGCGATTGTCGGTCATCTCTAGGGTCTCGTCATCAATCCGGTTTGCGGCTGGCTGCGGCGGTGGCACCTGGCCTCTGGCCGCGTCCCTTCGCCGGTCCTTTGGGCGTATGCCGCGCGGGCTTCGTGAACGCTATGCGCAGATCGTCGAGCATGGTGGCGAAGTCACGCGAGAGCGCGTCCCTTCGGCCGACCAACACATAATCATGATGGGGCTGCATCGACACCGGATCGAGCCGCTTCACCAATTCGCGAAGCCGGCGCCGGATGCGATTGCGCTCGGGGGCGTTGCCGTTCTTTTTGGTAACGGTGAAGCCGATCCGGATCGGGCCGCTGTCGTCGCGGCGGCGGCTTTGCAGGACGAACGCGGGACTATTCACCCGCGCGCCATTGGCAACGGCGAGGAAATCCGCCCGCTGCCTCAGCCGATCCATGATGAAATCCCAAAAAGGGGGTCCGGCTCAGGCGCTCAGACGCTTGCGGCCGCGGGCGCGGCGGGCGGCGAGGACCTTGCGGCCGCCGGCAGTGGCGAGGCGGGCACGGAAGCCGTGACGGCGCTTACGCACGAGTTTGCTGGGTTGATAAGTCCGCTTCACGGGTTTTTCTCCGCTGACCGGGCAATTTGCCTGTAGAATTGAAGGTAAAGTCCTGAAGATGCGGCCCCAAATGGGCCCTTTTCGGCCCCAAAGAGAGCCGCTCCCGGTGTCGCACCGGGTCATCGCGGACAATTTGCGCGGCTTATAAGGGAGCGCCTTCTTTTCGTCAACGCCGCAAGAGCGCACGATACCGGTGAATATCGCTGTATGTGCGGGGTTTTTAACCCTTGAGGTGGCGACTCGCCATATCAGCGCTTACATCCCACCTTGGCAGATTAGCGATCCGTAATTTGACCGGACCAGGGGCCCGGCCGCATCCTTCATCCGCCGAGCAGCGAGGGCGAATTTCGTGGCAGCGACAGACCTCCAGCCGATCCAGGATCAGGATCAGCCGGACCAGCCGGCGACGCGGCCGCGCGGGTCGCGCGGGCTCGGCCTGTCCGGCAAGCTGCTGCTGCTCACCGTTCCCCTGGTGATGATCGCGGCCGTCCTGCTCTATGTGCCCGCCATCGCCAACTTCTGGGTCAACCGGCTCAACGACCGCGTGGCGGCCGCCAACACGGCGGCGCTGGTGCTGGATGCGGCGCCGCTCGGCATGGTCCCCGAATCGCTGTCGCGCCAGATCCTGAAAAGCATCAATGCCCGCGCCGTGGCCATCAAGATGGGTCAGCAGCGCCGGCTGCTCGCCAGCGACAATTTGCCGGCCGCCATCGAGCATGACATCGACCTGCGCGACATGACGGCCTGGGAGGCGATCACCGGTTCGTTCCGGATGATGCTGGAGACTGGCAACCAGGCGATCCGGATCGTGGGGCCCGGTGTCGGCAATGCCCAGTTCATCGAAATCGTGACCGACGAGCTGCCGCTGCGGCAGTCGATGTATCGATTCTCCCGCAACCTCGTTGTGGTCGCGCTGATCATCGGGGTGCTGACCGCGGGCCTCGTCTATCTCGCGCTGCATTACCTCTTCGTGCGGCCGATGCGGCGGCTGACCGCGAGCCTGGTCGGCTTCCACGAAAACCCCGAGAGCTCGGCGCGGATCATCGTGCCGAGCCAGCGTAGCGACGAGATCGGGGTGGCCGAGCGCGAATTGTCCGACATGCAGCGCGACCTGATGTCGATGCTGCATCAGAAGAGCCGGCTCGCCGCCCTCGGCCTCGCCGTCTCCAAGATCAACCACGACCTGCGCAATTTGCTCGCGTCGGCGCAGCTTTTGTCGGACCAGCTCGCCAGTGTGCCGGATCCGCGTGTGCAGCGCTTCGCGCCGAAGCTGGTGCGCTCGCTCGAGCGCGCCATCGCCTTCTGCCAGTCGACGTTGTCCTACGGCCGCGCCCAGGAGGCCGCGCCCGACCGCCGCATGATCCTGATCGAGCCGGTCGTGCTGGAGGTGCGCGAGACCGCGGGGCTCGCCAGCGACGCCTCGATCGCCTGGGTCGCCGCGATCGAGCGCGGGCTCGCGATCGATGCCGATCCCGACCAGCTATTCCGCGTGCTGCTCAACCTTGTCCGAAACGCTGCCCAGGCGCTGGAAAGCCATTCCTCGGGCGATGGCGGCGCGCAGCAGATCCGGATCACCGGCAAGCGCGAAGGCGCCGTCGCGATCCTGGAGGTCTCCGATACCGGCCCTGGCGTGCCCCAGAAGACCCGGGACCATCTGTTCGAGGCGTTCCAGACCTCCGGACGCCCCGGCGGCAGCGGCCTCGGCCTTGCCATCGCCGCCGAGCTGGTCCGCGCCCATGGCGGCGACATTCACCTCGTCGAAGGCACCATCGGCGCCACTTTCCGGATCGTCATCCCCGACCGCCCCGTGGAACTGCTCTCCATCCGCAACGAGCGGGCGAGGGCGTAGTCGGCCAGAGGCCGACCGGGTCGTCATTTTCGGGGGAAATTGCCGCTGCATACGTCATTCCGGGATGGCCCACAGGGCCTGGCCCGGAATCCATAATCCCGACTGGTGGTTATGGATTCCGGGCTCGCGGCTGCGTCGCGCCCCGGAATGACATCTTTCCTGCAAAATCTCCCCATCCCGGACCTTGCCAATCGGGACAAGAGCGGTTAGTCAGAGCGCTCTTTCGCACCCCTCCCGGCCTCCGGGAGATGCATCGCGGGCCACACCCGCAATCGCTGTTTGCGAAACACGCGCCCGTAGCTCAGCTGGATAGAGCATCAGACTACGAATCTGAGGGTCGGACGTTCGAATCGTTCCGGGCGCGCCATTTTCGTACAAGGCCCGAACTTTCCCGGTTCCATGCGATGCCGGCCCGCGGCATTTCGCGGCCGCCGATGGTCCGGGTAGCGTGGTCGTCGACTTCAATGGCAGCGATCATGTTCCGGGCGTCGATCACGGCGGCAGTGCCGTCGTACCGGGGGCGCTCCCACCGGGGGCGCGCCGGCTGTGTATACGGCGGTTTGCTACGGAAGCGGTATCATGGATTTCAAGCAGATTAGCTATTTTATCTGGGTGTATGAGGAGGGCAGTTTCAGCAAAGCGGCCGCGAAAGCCAACGTCGTGCAAAGTGCGCTGAGCATGCAGATTCGACGCATCGAGGACGAGTTTGGTGTGCTGTTGTTCAACCGACTGCCGCGCGGAGTCGAACCCACGGAGGTAGGGCGCAAGTTTTACGAGCGCTGCGTCCCGATCGCGCGCAATTTCGCGCTTGCCCAGGAAGAGCTATCCGGCGCCAGCGATCTGGAGGCATTATCGGGCGTGATCCGGGTCGGTCTGCCCGGCTCGTTCAACCGCGGCGTCCTACGCAGCATCCTGCTGCCCTTCATGGAGCGGCATCCCGACGTTCAGCTGGAGATCTCCGAAGCCTACACGGGTACGTTGATCGATTGGGTGCGAGAGGGGAACGTCGACTTCGCGCTCGGGGTGCGGCCGTCTGAAGAAGGGGGCTTGATCCAGAGATTGATCTACCAGGACCGCGTCGTCTTGATGTCGGGCGCACCTCTCAATGGGCCATCATTTCGCCCGTGCGAGTTGGGCGGAATGGAAAATCTGAAGCTGATCGTGCCGGCGCAGAACCAGAGTTTCGGATCGCTCGTCCAGTCCTACATCGACAAGGGGCTCATCAAGCCAACAAGAACGATTGAGATCAACGGTGCTATTGGCGCCTTCGAGCTGGCGATCTCTTCTGATTGGGGCGTTCTCGCCCCCTTTATTTCGCTTTGCCGCGAAACCAGTCGATCCGGCATCTACATTTATCCGATCGCAAGTCCCGCAATCCCCTTCGACTTGTATCTCGTTTACGACAAGCGGCGGCCGCCGAACATTGCGGCGCGTCAATTCATCGCAGCGATTGAAGCAGAGCTTCGGGTCGTGGACAGCATCTGGCGTGAAATCGGCGCGCTCAAATCAGGTTGAGTCCGGCCCGCCATCAGGCTTCGAGATACCAGATATCAGCCGGCCGATGCTGTCGGCGACAATCAGTTCCCCTAGTGTCGCGACCGCGCGGGGCGACGATGGCTCTTATCGATCATCTCGATCCGGTGAAATCCAGTCTCGAATTTCGATCGCAATGGTCACCCGCGCCGATCACGTCCAGCGACAGACGCGGACGCAGAGAACGATAATCGACGAGGGGAAATACCAATGCAGCAGCCATCGCTTCTTTATACCAGCAAGGAGAAGAGCAGTGTCCTCATCTCCACGCTGTTCGGCTACGGGCTCGACTTCTACAACATACTGATCATTTCGTTCATCATGGGCGCCATTCAGAAGTCGCTCAACATTTCGCTGACGGAAGCAGGCGTCATCACAACCGTGACGCTCGCCGGCTCAGTCATCGGGGGTGTGTTGTTCGGGTGGCTCGGCGACCGGATCGGCAGAAAGAATTCGCTGCTGTGGACGCTTGGATTGTTTTCCGTCGGTGCGATTCTTTCTGCCTTCGCCTGGGATTTCAATT
The DNA here is from genome assembly GCF_001908185.1 of Bradyrhizobium sp. AS23.2. GTDB lineage: Bacteria > Pseudomonadota > Alphaproteobacteria > Rhizobiales > Xanthobacteraceae > Bradyrhizobium. The sequence continues at coordinate 5,526 of NZ_LGHM01000106.1, read as the reverse complement.
CTCTCCTCGTGACACGCGCCATCACCGGCGTCGGCCTGGGGGGTGAATGGGGTGCTGGCATCGTCCTGTTCAACGAGGTTTGGGACAAGAATCGGCGCGGTTTCGGAAGTTCGGTGATCCAGGCTGCATCGACGGGAGGCATCGCCGCGGCCTCGGTCGTGGCGGTGTGGGCACTCAGCAGTTTCAGCCCGGATTGGGGCTGGCGAATTGCTTTGCTGACTGGCGGTTCGCCCATTCTCCTCATGGTCTATGTCCGGTTCTGGATGCCGGAGTCGAAGCTTTGGGTTGAATACGAGCGCATGCGCGCGGCCGGGGAATTGCCGCCCGAGAAGGCGCAGGCAGCCAACCCGCTCATCGAGATATTCAAGGGAGCTTCCCTTCGTTATACTGTGCTCGGCTTCCTGATCGTATCGGGCTACATGTTCGCGTTCTATGCGATCACGGTCTTCATGCCGGGATTCATGCGATCGTTGGGCGCGGAGGCGGAAGCCATTCGCACGATTACGATCGTGTTTTCAGTCGCCCTGGCTGTCGCATTTCTCGTCTTTGGCTGGTTTACGGATAGTCTGGGCCGCAAGGTCGGCGTTGTCGTGCCGACCGTCATCAGCATCGTCGGTTTCATCGGCATCTATATGGCCGCGGAGACAACCTTCCCGGGCTCGCCGTTCGTTTGGTCGCTGTTCGGCTGGTACGTCGTCTGGGGAGTGGGGCAGACGGGTGCCGGCATGTTCGGTCCGTGGTTCTCGGAACTCTATCCGGTCGAACTTCGCGCCTCCGCCGTATCGACCATCTACATGGTCGGCCGTGGCATCGGAAGCATCGCTCCGTTTGTCGTCCCTTATGTGGCTGCGCACAACACGAGCGGACTTGCCGGCGGAATGATGATTGGACTCGTCGCGGCGCTGGTGTGTGCCGTCGCCGCGCTGTTGCTGCCCGAAACCGCGGGACGCTCGTTCGCGGTGATTGAGACCAAGGCGCGCTCGGCAGCCTGAGGCCTCGTTTCCTGCTTGGAACTATGAGGTGCCGGGGGGTCTTCCGACTCCCCGGCACCTTCCGATCTCTTTCAGCTTGGTAGGTGCTCATCATGGATCGCAACACGATGTTTGATCTCGGAGGTCAGGTCGCCTTCGTTACCGGAGCGGCAAAGGGGCTCGGCCTGGCGATGGCCGAGATCGTGGCCCAGTCGGGGGCACGCGTGGTGATGACCGATATCGATCCGGATGCGCTGACCGCGTCTGTCGAGCGTTTGGCCGGACAAGGCCTCGACGTGCGCGGAGAAATCGTCGATGTGGCAGACACGGATCGATTGGCGCGCGCGATCAACGATGCAGCGCGGCGTCTCGGGCGACTGGACGTCGTGTTCGCGAACGCCGGTATTTCGGCGGGGCCGGGGCCGCTGACCGATGCCGGCAGCCTGGCGCAGGTCGATCTGGATCGCTGGAATCGCCTCCTGCAGATCAACCTTACCAGCGTCTTCGTGACGATCCGGACTGCCGCAGCCCAAATGATCAAGCAGCGGTCGGGCCGGCTGATCGTCACGGCGTCGGTTGCAGGCCTTCGTGGTGAGCGGATGTGCGGTTACGCCTATGCGGCGACGAAAGCTGCCGTCAGCAATCTGGTTCGGCAAAGTTCGATTGAGCTTTCGCCGCACAACGTCACGATCAACGCGATCGCTCCCGGTCCTTTCCTCACCGATATTGGTCAGGGGCGATTGCATGATCCGGAGGTTGCGGCCGGCTTCACCCGCGACGTCCCGATGGGGCGTCTTGGTCAGCCGGACGAAATCAAGGGGCTCGCGTTGCTCCTGGCGTCGCCTGCATCGAGCTACATCACCGGAGCAGTGATTCCGGTCGATGGCGGTGCGAGCGCCTCGTAAATCTCTTTTGATCGAACAACGAGGCGTAAAATGGCAGATTTGCTGGCGGGAAAGGTGGCCGCAATTACCGGAGCGGCGCAAGGCCTGGGTGCGGAGTTTGCGATCGCACTGGCAAAAGCGGGCGCCTCCGTTGTCGTCGGGGACATCGTTTCAACAGACGAGACATGCGCCGCCGTTCGCGCCCTTGGCGGGCAGGCAAAGGGTGTGATGCTCGATGTGACGCGGTCGGAATCCGTCGAAGCGTTCGTGGATGAGGCCGTCAAGACGTTTGGAGGCCTCGATATTCTCGTCAACAACGCGGCCATCTCGGGGCAAATCCGGCTCGGTTCGCTGACTGACGTAAGTTCGGACGAATGGGATCGCGTGATGACCGTCAATGCGCGCGGAACGTTCGAATGCATCAAGGCTGCGGTGCGACCGATGAAGGATCGTGGTTACGGAAAGATCATCAACATCGCATCCGGAACTGCAATCAAAGGGTCGCCCGGGATTCCGCACTACGTGGCCTCCAAGGGAGCGATCATATCGTTGACGCGCGCCGCAGCGAGGGAGCTTGGAGGATGCGGGATCCGCGTGAATGCGCTCGCGCCCGGCTTGACCATGAGCGAAGGTATGAAGTCAAATCCGAGTTGGTCGGGCGAGATTGTTGCGAGCAACATCGCCTCAAGGGCGATCAAGCGAGAGGCTGTGCCTGCGGATCTCGTGGACACGCTGGTATTTCTGGCCTCGCCGGGCAGCGACTTCGTGACAGGGCAGACGCTATCAGTCGATGGCGGCTCGGTGATGAATTGAGTGGAGCGCGTTGTCGTCGGCGTATCAGTTCCGACGATACCAGCTATCAGCGTTTCGCGCTAAAGGCGTGCGATCCATCGCGCTAGATATCGACCTGCAGCGGCGCATTCCTCCGGGTGAACCCGGGCGCGCAGCCAGTGAAGAAATCAGGCGATGGGACGGAAGATGGCTAAACCGCAATTCGAGATCAGGCATATCAACGCTGGCGGGTTCAAAACCCGATATCTGGAAGCGGGCGATAGGGCGAAGCCAGCGCTCGTGCTCATTCACGACGGCGCATTTGGTACGACAGCGGAATTGTGCTGGGGTGCGATCCTTGGCGACCTGGCGCTCGATTATCATGTGTTGGCGCCGGAGCTGTTGGGTTGGGGCGGTACAGACAAGGTCGCGTACTTCGATCGTTCGCCCTATGCCGCGCGAATTCCGCATATCGAAGCCTTCGTGCGCGATGTCGGCATCGAGTCCGCCGATTATGTCGGGGCTTCGTTCGGCGGATCGCTGATCATGCGAGCAACCGTCGCGCCTGGAAATCCCTGGAAAATCCGCCGGGCGATCTCCATCTCGGGGACGGGCGGCCCGTACCGGTTGCAGTCTGGCATCGTGGCGTTGGCCGACTACACGCCGAGCATTGAGGCGGCAACAACGCTCACCGAGCTCATCGCCGGTTCAACCGTCGGTCTTGAGGATCAAATCCGTCAACGGCACGAAAACAGCCTTATCCCGGGCCACTGGGAGACCCTTATGGCCCCGCGGTTGAAGAACCCGTCTGTCGAAAGGGCGGCACCGGCGGACGATTATCTTCAATGTTTGGCGAAGACGGCAGTGCGATCCCTGCTCGTCGAGGGCCTGCGCGATCCGCTGCTGGAAAAGGGGTGGGCGCAGAAGCTTGCCGATCTATCCCCGCTCATTTCGGCAGTCACGATCGACGCCGGTCATGAGGCCAATATTGAACGCCCGGCCGAGGTGGTTGAGCTGATCAAAACCTATCTCGCGCGTTCGGAGAATGCGTGATGAACATGGCCGGACCTCAACCGATCGCGTCTTTCATGCCGGGCGGCGTAGGCAAGCTCGATCATGTCGAGCCGATCGTCGCTAGCAACGCGGAAATCGTGGCCGCCGTGAAGGACGCGGATTTGCCGGCCCTTCTGGCGGCGCTGGCTACGCTTACGAACGACGAAGGTCTCTTGGCAGACGATCTGCAGCCGCCGCCTTCGAGAATGGGTGCGTCGATCAAGCCTCAGGGCGGTCTGAGCCAGGAGGCCCAGGAGAGGGCTCGCGAATTGGCAGTCCGCGCACTCATCGACTATCGAGACAGGGGATCGCCGCCACCGGATCCGGCGGCGCCATTGCTCGAGCGGGCGATGAAGTTTCTCGCGCGTGGGACCGGCGAAGAATACGTGCCGCTGTTGAAGCACGAGCTCGCTTTGCCGCGCGATCTCGGCGCTCCCGATTGGCGAAAGGCGGACATCGCGCCCGATCGCGACTTTTCAGTCGCAGTCATCGGCGCGGGCCTCTCGGGCGTAGCCGCCGCATATCGCTTGGGGCAAGCCGGCGTTCCCTACAAGGTCTTTGAGAGAAATTCCGATGTCGGGGGCGTCTGGTGGGAGAATGTATATCCAGGATGTCGCCTGGATACTCCCAACTTCGCTTATAGCTACTCCTTTGCGCAGAAGCAGGATTGGCCTGAACAGTTCTCGCGACAAGTCGAGATCCAGAAGTATGTGTCCGCGGTCGCAGACGATACGTCCGTCCGGTCCAATATCGAATTCGATACGGAAGTCGTCTCGCTGACCTATGACGACGGCTCGGCGCACTGGCTCGTCGAGACGCGAGACAAGACCGGTCGCATTCGGAAGGACAGGTTCAGTGCCATCATTACGGCCACCGGCCAACTCAACCAGCCCGCATTTCCGGACATTGCCGGCCTGGATGCGTTCGGGGGACAGTTGTTCCATTCGTCGCGGTGGCCGGCTGGTCTCGATATCAGCGGCAAGCGCGTTGCCGTCGTCGGGACAGGCGCAAGTGCCTATCAGATTGTGCCGTCCATCGTGGATTCCGTGTCGGCGCTGCTGGTGTTTCAGCGCAATCCGCCTTGGATGCTTCCCACGCCCACCTACCACGAACGGATTCGGCCTGGGATGGCATGGTTGCTCCGTCACGTTCCCTACTACGGACGCTGGTTCAGGTTCTGGCAGTTCTGGATCGCCGCGGAAGGTCGGCTTCCGCTGGTCGAGGTTGAGCCCGATTGGGATCACCCAATCTCCGTGGGACGGGCAAATGAGGGCCTTCGTCTCGAATGTATCGAGCACCTCAAGGCTCAGTTGGCGGATCGTCCCGATCTTCTCGAGAAGATGACGCCAAGCTACCCTCCCGGTGCGAAGCGAATGCTGAGGGATAACGGGGTTTGGGCCGCAGCCCTCAAGCAACCTCATGTCAGTTTGATCAGCGACGGGATCGTGCGCATTGATAAGCGCGGTATCGTCACGAGCGACGGGACCCTGCACGAAGTCGACGTCATCGTCTTTGCGACCGGCTTTCAGGCGTCAGACTATCTGATGCCGATCAAGGTAGTCGGTCGATCCGGCAAGAATCTCCACAACTGGTGGGCCGGAGACTGTCGAGCCTATCTCGGTATCACGATGCCGGGATTCCCGAATCTCTTCATGACTGGAGGTCCGACGACGGGCGCCGTGGTCAATGGCAGCGCGATCTTTTCCGCGGAGTGTGCAGTGGAGTACTCGCTTTCGGCAATCCACGGCCTGCTGTCCGGCGGCTACGCTGCAATGGATATTCGGCAGGGGCCATTTGATGCGTACAACACACGGGTCGATGCAGGGAACCTGACGAAAGCATGGGGG
>NZ_LGHM01000105.1 GCF_001908185.1 Bradyrhizobium sp. AS23.2 | reverse complement strand
CGCTTAGAGCGTTTTCGAGCGAAGTGGAGGCCGGTTCGCGTAAAGAAAACGCGTCAAAACAAGAATCTAGAGCCCCGTTCCGATTCCATCGGAACGGAAATGGCTCTAGGCATGGCTGCGGCCCCAGGCCTCACCGCCACCCAAGCGCCGGCGCGACGTGCGTGAGGATCGCCTCGATCGCATGCGCGCAGTAGGCGACGCCGAGCTGATTGGGGATGGTCAATAGCAACGTGTCGGCCTCGGCGATCGCCTCGTCCTGGCGGAGCTGCTCGATCAGCGCATCCGGCTCGGCGGCATAGGAGCGGCCGAAGATGGCCCGGGTCCGCGGATCAATGAAGCCGATCTGGTCCTCGCCTTCGCCTCCGCGAGGGAAATAGGCGCGGTCGCGATCGTCCATCAACGCGAAGATGCTGCGGCTCACGGACACGCGGGGCTCACGGGTGTGGCCGACTTCCTTCCACGCGGCCCGATAGGCGCGGATCTGCGCGGCCTGCTGCACGTGGAAGGCCTCGCCGGTCTCGTCGTTCTTCAACGTCGAGCTCTGCAAATTCATGCCGAGCTTGGCCGCCCAGACCGCGGTCGCGTTCGAGCCGGCGCCCCACCAGATCCGTTCGCGCAGGCCCTGCGCATGCGGCTCCAGGCGCAAGAGGCCTTGCGGATTTGGAAACATCGGCTGCGGATTGGGCTCCGCAAAGCCTTCGCCGCGCAAAAGGTCGAGGAAGACCTCCGCGTGTCGCCGACCCATGTCGGCGTCGCTCTGGCCGTCAGCCGGCCGATAGCCGAAATAGCGCCAGCCATCGATCACCTGCTCAGGCGAGCCGCGACTGATGCCGAGCTGGAGCCGCCCGCCGGCGATGAGATCGGCGCTGCCTGCGTCCTCCACCATGTAGAGCGGGTTCTCGTAACGCATGTCGATCACGGCCGTGCCGATCTCGATCTTGCTGGTCTTCGCGCCGACGGCGGCGAGCAGCGGGAAGGGCGAGGCAAGCTGGCGCGCGAAGTGATGCACACGAAAATAGGCGCCGTCCGCGCCGAGCTGCTCCGCCGCGACGGCAAGCTCGATCGATTGCAGCAGCGTATTCGCCGCCGAACGGGTCTGTGATTGCGGCGACGGCGTCCAGTGTCCGAAGGACAGAAATCCGATTTTCTTCATGGAGCAATGTATGGAGTATCGGGCGGCGCTAGTCTTCTAACATTTCGACGAGGACGGAGATTCTGGCAGCACTTACAAGTGCGCACTCATTGGCGCGCATCCAAATGCGGGCCAAGACGCGCTGCGGCGGACGTTCGGCAATCATTGGTTGCGGTAGCGAAGATCGAGCCGAACCTTGTCAGCAGCGTTGACCGACCTCAATCTCTAAGAGTGTGCTACCTTCTTCGATGTGACGTCAGCTCCTGGGCAGGAGGTGAAGGTGACGAACTCCGAGGCAGACGAGCCATCAGATACGCCGGAATCTGGAATTGGTCCGCCGGACAAAGTGCCATCAGACCGGAATTTTAGACGCCGGCTTTGGGCGCGCTTGCAGTCTGCCGGCGGCGTGCTCGCCTCGATTGCCGCCGTGGGTGCGGTGGCCGGCGGCCTCGTTGGCTATTGGAATGTCTGGAACGTGGTCCGCAGCGAGGTGCTGCCGGAAGGGCAAAAGACACAGAGAGAGGCCACGGATCGGCCTGCCATCATTCCTCGCCTGTCGCTTGTCGTACTGCCATTTGCAAACCTCAACAATGATCCAGAGCAGGATTATTTTGCAGACGGTATCGCAACTGACCTGACGACCGATATCGCGCAAATGCCTGGGGCGTTTGTGATCGGGCGCGGGACGGCCTTCACCTATAAAAACAAACAGGTCGATCTCAAGAAGCTCGGCAAGGACCTTGGCATTCGTTGGGCCGTACAGGGCGCGGTGCAGCGGGCTGGAGATCTGGTCCGTATGAATGTGTCGCTGACCGACCTGTCAACCGGCCGCGACGTCTGGTCGGACCGTTTTGACGGTGATCGGACGAATCTTGCGGCCTTGCAGGAGCAAGTCACGGCGCGGCTCGCGCGCTCTCTCAACGTCCAACTCATCGAGGCCGAAAGCCGGCGCAGCCAAATGGAGCAGCCAACGAAGCCAGATGCTGTGGATTTCAGCATGCGCGGCTGGGCAAAGGTCTATGAGCCTGGGAACAAGGTAACGAACGCGCAGGCAATAGACTTGTTCGACAGCGCGCTGCGCCTCGATCTAGACAACATTGACGCAATTCTCGGGAAAGCGTGGTGCATAGCCCGTGACGTGGTCAACGGATGGTCAACGTCCGTGGCCGAGGACAAAAAGGCGGCGAGCAAGCTAATTGATCAAGTTCTTGCAAAACGCCCGGCGACCGCAAACGCGTACATAGCCAAGGGAAACATTTTGATCTCCGGAAATCCCGCGGAAGCGCTGCCTGAATACGACGCCGCTTTGGAAATCGACCCTAATTCGCCGGTCGCGTATGCATCAAGGGGGATCGCACTTGTTACGGCGGGACGTGCGCGCGAAGCGTTTTCTCCCATTCAGATCGCTTTGCGCCTAAGCCCCAAAGATCCGGCCGCTGGCAGATGGCACTTCTTCCTCTGTCATGCTCACGTGCATGTGCACCAATATAGCGAAGCCGTTGAGGAATGCAGACGCTCGATCAATCTGAACAAATTAGACTGGTGGCCGTATGCGGATCTGGTTTCAGCTTATGGAGCCACGGGCCAATTGGACATGGCCCAACAAATGTTAGCCGAATTGAATGCAACCCGGCCGGATTTCACGGTCCAATGGCTCCAACAATTCGGCTACGCACTTTCGAGCAACCCGCAGTTTCGTCGGGAGTTCGACGACATCCTCGAGGGACTGAGAAAGGCTGGCGTTCGCGAGCAATGAGGGGGTAATACGAGAATTGAACTTCAGTGCGCGATCTTGCCGGGCCTGGTGTCGGGGACACCCGTGCGGGCGAGCATTCGAGTCGATCTGGCGCATGCCAAGCGGGTGCAAGGTGCGAATATCTCAATGCCTCTCCCCGTGCTACCGCCGGGAGGCGCTCGTCTGCGCGTTCCTTGCGCGAGGAGGCATATCGTTGACGTCGCTGGCGCGTTTGGGATGGCCGTCGGCACGCCATTGTCTTGGCGTCACTCCGGTCCAGCGCTTGAAGGCGCGGGTGAATGCGCTGATCTCGCCGTAGCCGAGGAGCCAGGCGGTTTGCGAAATCGACAGTTCATCTTTCTTTAGATAGCTCTTGGCGAGGTCGATCTTCAACTCGTCGAGAATGCCGGCGAAGGTCAATCCCTCCAAAGCGAGGCGCCGCACCAGCGTGCGGTGGCTCATGCCCAGACGGCGAGCAATCTCTTCGGCCCGCGCCTCGCGGTGGGGAAGCAACGGCGTGATCGCATTTTCGACGCACGCTCGGAGCGAACCCCCGCCGGGCTTCCGGTGCGCAAGTGCTTCCTCGCAATATGTCACCAGCAGATCGTTCAAGTAGTTGTCGGCGCTCTCGATCGGCATGGGTCCCGCGGATCGAGGGAGGACGATCTCATCGACATCGGACCCGAACTCGATCTGGCAACCGAGGAACGACCTTATCTCTGCGGGCATCGCGCGACGGTGATGGGCTACTTTGATCCGGTTCGGCGCCATGCGGCGATTTGACAGGACGCGGTTCATTCGAACGATCGAGGTGAGCCAGAATTCCATCTGGTGCCGATCCGACCGCCGCTTCACACCGACATATCTCAGCGTAATCGCCATTTCCTTCGCGGCAAATCGCAGCGAAATCCCCTCGTTGGCGAGTCGGCAATAGCGTTCGGCCTTCGACAGGGCTTCGGCGATTGTCCTGGAAGACGCCGCGACATAGTAGAGCAGGCCGATCTCGCGAAGGTCGAAGTCGCGTGCGAGGTGAAACCCCAGGGCGTCGTCCTGCAATGCCTCGGCGCCAAGCTCCAGAAATCGGATCTGGCTTTCAGCGCTGAGGCGCGCCTTGCGGTCCTCGATCTGCTTGACAGTCAATCCGACCTTGGACAACAAGCTGTCTGCCGGGATGCCTGCTTCCAGCAGGCGCGTCCATACCAGGCGGGCGATTGCGCCGGTCGCACTGGGTATCGCCTGCAGGCGGGCAGCCGGCACACCAAACCCCTTCGTCGTTGCCGCAACGGTCTCGGGTTCCGTGATCGCGGCGTAAGAAGTCAAATTATTGGCTCACGATATCAAGAAACCGGGTGTCGTGTGACTTAAATCGGACTTTCGCCCTCAAGGGCGGGCCTTCCCCCCCAAAAAAAAGTCCGAAGACCTTGATGTCCAGCTGTGACGACGACGCCTCCGTTCGTTTGAAAATAACGCGAGGCTACGAAAAGCTGCTCGGAATTCCCTATATCGCCCACGGCTCCCGAGTGGTTGCGCTCGAACGTGTGGGGGATTGCGAGATCAGCATGTTCGAAGCGTTGGGAAGCAGTTTACCCGAGGCACCCTTGTTCTGGATCGAGCTGTTCGACCTGCGTGTTCATTCCTCGCTCGACAGCTGCGGCTGCCATAATCTCGGCGAAGCGGCCGCCGTGTTCGCTGATTTTGCTTCGCGGGCAAGCGGCCTGGCTGAGGCGTGAGACGCGAGACGCTCGACATTCACATCTTCCTTGTCCCGTTTTGGTTCACCTGGGGATGCAGAGCAATGTCTGGCAATTGCAGGTCCAGGTGTTGCCTCGCTGCGACACCGCGGCACGCTCAGCCGGTATAGAATGGTGGAAATCTAGGGCTGCCCGCGCGGATTCGGACCGCGGGCTGTTTGCATCAGTGCGTCAAGTTATGGGTGTTGTCGGTGACTGGAACGAGTCGCATCATTGCTCCAGCGATTTGGTTTGCCTTATCGGTCGCAACCGTCCTTGGCGGTTGCGCCGGGCGTCCGTCGCAAGGTGTCCTCGTTCCAATAGCGCAAGCCGCTCCAGGAAACACGAATGTTCCGATCTATGTCGTAACAAATCGCCGGCGATCCGACGTCGATCCGGGCGAGATGTTCAGCGGCGAGCGCTCGGACGAGCTCTCGTTTGCGGAGGTGACCGTCTCGATACCGCCCGATGCTTCGCGGAAAGTCGGTGAAGTACAATGGCCTGCAAGCCTGCCCGGCGACCCTCATCGGGACTTCACGACCGTTTCGGCGGACTATCTCGACAAAACGCGGTTCGCCGCATCCGTCGCGGCGGCTGTGAAGCAGTCGGGTCGTAACAAGGTGCTTGTGTTCGTCCACGGCTTCAACAATCGCTTCGATGATGCGGTGTATCGCTTCGCGCAGATTGTTCACGATTCAAAGGCGCCGGTCGTTCCTGTGCTCTTCACCTGGCCATCGCGGGGCGAACTGAGGCTGCGCGCCTATACTTACGACCGGGAAAGCGCCAACTTTTCGCGGGACGCGCTCGATAACGTCTTGAGCTCGCTCGACAGCCAGCCCGCTGTTTCCGAGGTCTATCTCTTGGCTCACTCGATGGGCAATTGGATCGCCCTGGAAGCGCTTCGTACGCGTGCGATCCGTGGCCCGGCTGTTGCGTCCAGACGCAGCAAGCTGAAAAATGCGATGCTGGTCGCTCCCGATGTCGATGTCGATGTCTTCAGATCGCAATTGAACAGGATAGGAGGCGCGCGGCCCCCAATCTCCCTGTTCGTCTCGCGTGACGATGGAGCGCTCTCGCTGTCGAAGACGCTTTGGGGGGGATGTCGCCCGGCTGGGCGATATTGATCCGAACCAGGAGCCCTATCAAAGCGAGCTCAAGCGCGATCGGATCGACGTCTACGACCTGACGAAGCTGGCAGTCGCGGGCGATGACGCTCACGACCGGGCTTTCGAGCAGGTCGGTCCGGTTGTCGCAATGATCCGCCGACGCATGGCACAGGGCCAGGCGTTGAGTGAACAACAAGCAGCCGCAAATCCGCTTGCGAGGCTTGCCGAGTAGCTGGCGATCGCCGCGGACTAGCGACTGCCCGGTTATGGCGGCAAGCGGCGGCGCCTCAGGCGTACGCTACCCAGCCGCGGAAGGTGAACCCGGTGTAGAACAGCGTCGGATCGGAGAAGCCAGCGTCACGCAAGATTGCCTCATCCTGCTCCGGCGCCAGAATGCTCAATTGCTTATCGATCGCCGTGCGGGCCGCGGCCGCCTTGTCCGGCTCGACTCCGGATGCGGCCAGGAACGCGGAATATCGCGATAGCCACAGGGGGCGCTCATCGTCGCCATCGGGAATGCTGAAATGGGCAATCACGAAGGGCGCGTTTGGCTTGAGGCGGCGGCGGACTTCGGAGGCTATTCGCAGCCGTTCCTCGGCACTCACAAAGTGCAGGGTCAAGAGGCAGGTGGCGCCGTCGAACCGCCCCTCCGGGGCATCGTCGATATAGCCTTGATGGAGACGCGCATGAGAGGCGAACGGACCCAGCGTTTGCCTGGCGAGCTCCAGCATTGGCACGGAGGGGTCGACGCCATCAAAGGTCCAGCGCGGCTGCGCCTGCGCGAAAGCCTTCAACTCCAGGCCACCGCCGGCTCCGAGAACGAGTACCCTTGCATCCTCGGTTGCGCGCTCGGCCAGAAGAATCGCCGCCATGGACAGCATCGCGTTGTAGCCGGGAACAAACCGCGGCGGTCCCTCGGTGTATTTCGCCACCGCTTGCGGATCGGCGAACGCGTTTTGAATGTCGGTCACGATATTGCCATTGCTGAATGGAGCCCATCACGCGTGATGCGCGCTCATGCCCTGAAGCTTTCGGGATCCGAGGCGCTTGCGCAGATCGGCGCCCAGCATCGCGAGTGTCACTTCGCCAAAGCGCGACAACAGGAGCGCCTCCGCATCGCCAAATGCCTGATCGAGTGCGGCATTGACGGCCTGCTCGACGAGGCAGCCGGGCGCTTCGGTCCGGTTGCCCATGGCCAGAAGCGGGGGACTGCCGAGCGCGGCGTAGACGTCGCGCAGCGTCACCTTCGACAGGTCGCAAGCCAGCGTCCAGCCGCCGCCGTGCCCCTTCTCGGAGCGGACGTAACCGAGGTCCCGCAGACCTGCCATGATGCGGCGGATCACCACCGGGTTCGTGTCCATCGCCTTGGCCAACGTCTCGGACGTGAAGGGACCAGGCTGCTGCGCCATGTGCAGCAGGACGTGGAGCACGCCCGATAATCGGCTGTCTCGTCTCATGTAACTATATATGTTACATGACGTGATAAGGGTCAAGAACTTCTTCTAGCGCGCCAGCTGACTGCGGTTCGGTGAATGGCCGCTTCGCTCCGAAAGCGATCGAATCGATGCGATGCCGCGAATTGTGGCCAAGGGCCAGAAGCGGGCGTTCCAGGTGCTCCCCTGTTGGACTATTTTGGACGATCGCACGCGATTCAACACCGGGGCCGGCGGGCGGGTTCACCTCTCTGGCATCCCCGCCTTGCGCAGCCCTTCGTACAGTCTTTCGCATTTGGCCAGATAAGATGGATTCTTGGATGGGCGAAGCGATTGTAGTTCGCAAATGGTCCGGGCGGACGGGCTAGTCCGGAGATAGTTGACGAGTGCGGCGCTCGCCTCGTCGACGTGACCCTGCATGCCGTGAGCGGCAGCGAGGCATAGGTGAGCCAGAGAATAGTTAGGGCTCAATCCAATCGCCTTGCGCAGCATCTCAATCGCTCGAACATCGTCGCCGAGCAAAAATTGAACCCAGCCAATGCCGCTGTACCCTCGGAACAAAAATGGGTCGCGCGGACTGAGGCGGATGAAGTCGTTGAAGTGCACCAGGGGCTCCTCATCCAGACCCGAAAGAACCTTCGCAGAACCAAGGCCACAGTGCGCGAAATGCAAATTCGGGTTGAGTCGGACCGCCGCTTCGAATTCGTCTATAGCTTCCCGGAAGCGCCCTTGTAGAGAAAGCACAACCCCCACGACATGATGGCAGTACGCATCAGACGGATCCAGCGCGAGAGCCCGTGCCGACATGGCCTTAGCCTGACGTAGGTCTTCGTCGCGTGCTTCGCTCCACAAGCTCCCGATGTTACTTGCGAGCACGTCCGCCAACTCTGCCAGAGCCCGAACGTTGTCGGGGGCGAGTTGCAGCGCCGCTCTATATTGCTGAATCGCCGCGACAGAGTTTGCGCGAGACCAGCCGTGGAAGAGATGTGCACGAGCGCGCATGACTAAGTCTAACGCATCTGGGTTTGTCGAACGCTCGCTGCGACGGCTCTCGGCTTCGATAAGCTGCACATCGAGCGCGTGTGCGAGTTCGACGGTGATTGCATCCTGCAGCTCGAAAAGCTCAGAGATTTCTCGATCGAAACGATCAGCCCATAGATGAGCACCGGTCTCGGCATTGATCAGCTGGACACCAACCCTGACGCGCTGACCAGCCTTTCGGACGTTGCCTTCAATCACGTAGCGAATGCCGAGTTCACGCGCGACCCGCTTTACGTCCACGGACTTGCCCTTGAAGGTAAAGGCAGTGTTGTGTGCGATCACGAAGGAGCCGGCGAGTCGTGATAGCTCTGTGGTAAGGTCTTCGGTGACGCCATCTACGAAATAATCCTGCCCCGGATCGCCGCTGAGATTGGCAAACGGCAGTACAATCATCGAAAGGCGCGGCACGTTCGGTACGGGGGGCATGCCGTTCCTTGGCGCAGACGAGGCCTGGGTCCCAATCTTGATCGCGTAGGCACGCACTGGCCTATCAATGTTTTTGAGCCATTGCTCGCCCACTTCCTCGAAGGGAATCTCGAATTGGCCTCGTACGTACTCCTGAACTGGAGCCGAAACACAGATGCCGCCCGGCTCCGCGATTCCTTCCAGACGTACTGCTACGTTCACTCCATCTCCGAAAATGTCACCGTCATCGATGATGACATCTCCAACATTGATGCCAACGCGGAACTCGATTCTCCTCTCCTGCGGCAGACCGACATTGCGTTCAGCCATACCGCGCTGCACGTCGACGGCGCAGCGCACTGCATCGACTACGCTGTTGAATTCGGCCAATATTCCGTCGCCGGTGTTCTTGACAACATGTCCGCGGTGCTCGCTGATCTTGGGATCAACGAGAACACGCAGATGTTCCTTCAACTGAAGGTGTGTGCCCTCCTCGTCCATGCCGGTCAGCCTAGTGTAGCCCGCGACATCAGCGGCGAGGATGGCTGTGAGCCGTCGCTCTAGGCGCTCCGTGCCCATGCTTAGCTCCCGGATGGATGGAGCACAGTTTACGCGTCTTGCGTTGCGGGCGCTAGCGGTGGGTCTTGAAGCGGGGGCAGACGTTGCGGAGGCCCGACATCGCCCAGTCTCCTTAGTCGGCGCTGCAAAGCGGCAATCGCTTCCACGAGGCCATTTCATCACTTGCCCAAAAGCGCCGGTCGAAGGCCACGCTAGCAGCGTGAACCCTAAACGCCCTGACGGTCGGGCCGCCATCGGAGCGCAATGTCTCTTGTGGGGTCACTTTCGACGGACTTGGTGGGGATTGTCGGCTGGTTGATGTCCGCTTTGTCCCGTTAACGACCAAGCTCACGCGGCGGCGCAATATGTCGCGAAGGGCCAGAAGCCGAAGTGTCACCACGCGTAGCGCACCACGCCCTTGCCAGCATAGGAGCGCGTGACGTTCGAGAATTCGCCCTCGAATGTGCCTGCGGCCGACCAGCCGTTCAGCCATTTCATCTCAATCGAGGCGGTGGTCAGCGCTGAATCCGACGCCAGCGCTGCGCCGTTGGCGACAAAGCTCGCGCCGGGCAACGTCTGGAACGTGGCGGCGACACTGCGGTCCGGATTGAAGTCATGCGCCCAGGCGAGACGGCCACGTAGTGTCAGCACGCCGTTCGGCATGGCGAGGGACTTGTCGGCGCGGAGGCCGAGTTCGGACCGGGTATCGGTGACGCTCTTGGCGCCATAGGCGAGCGCAAAGATGCTGGCGCCCGCCACGGCCTGCTCGGCATAGGCCGGCAGGTCGAACGTCGTGAACTGTCCGGCGGCATAGGGCGAGAGACCGACGCCTTGGGTGACAAAGCGATAGCCGCCTTCGAGCCGACCGGAATAGGCATTGGCATTGAACTCTGCGCGGAGCCGGTCAACGCCGGCAATTGTCACCGTGCGGTCGGTGGTGATGTCCTGCCAGCCATAGGCCAGCGCAGCCGAGATATAGGCCGGACCGTTGAAGTGGCGCAGATAGGCGCCGGCCTGGAAGAGATCGGAGCGCCCCCCGCCGAGGCCGCTGACGCTAAAGCTCGTGCCGCCGCCGGCGAGCGCGAAGCCGGCCAGCGTGTTCGGCGAGAACAGATAGTCTGCACCGACGGCGGCGCCGTAGATGTTGCTCGTGGTGTTGTTGGAGCCGGTGACGGCATTGCCGTCGGTCGATTGCGAACCACCGAAGCCCGTCGCCCACACGCTCCATCGCTGCGTGAAAGGAACCGGCGGCGCTTGGTGAACATCGCGAACGCATCGGTCCGCTTGCGCACCGCATAGGTGCTCGCCGCCTCCTCTTCCGCAAAGCCCGGCGCGCCGCTCGCCGAGCCCGGCCCGCTGCTCCGCTGCATGAAGGGATCGGTGAGCACGCCAATGAACTGGCTCATGGCATTGAATGTGGTCTGCTGCGAAGAGGTGCCGAGCTCGCCGGAAGCCTGGGTCAATCCTGCGGGATTGAGCGCGCCATAGACCAGCGGAATGCCCCCGTTCGCGTTGAAGGAATTGACGAGCGCATTGGCCACGGCCTGCTGATTGCCGGACAAGCCGCTGCCAAAATTGGGAACGGCACCACCCGGCGCATAATTTAGCGACAGATCGAGATAGGCGTGGGTCGCGTCGTAGCTGAGGCCGGTCGAAAAATTCGCCGGCAGGTTCGTGCTGACGACATTCGATGCGAAGCTGCCGGACACGCCGCCGGCCGCGGTCAAGATCGTATAGGTCTTGCTGATATAGCTGCCATTGGCGAACACCGCATTCACCGCGGCGCCGCCGAGCGTCGCCGTTCCGGTCACGGTGGCGAATGACGCCGTCGACGGATTGACCTGCACGAGATAAATCGCGCCGGATTGAAACGCGAGATTGCCGTCGATCGTGAGCGATGTGCCCGGCGTGCCGTTGCCCGGCACGAGCGCGGCGCCGGAGGCAATGGTCGTGGTGAGCGGATCGACAATCCCGGTGCCGGTCAGCACGCCGCCGGCATTCACCATGACCGCAGAGGTGGCGGTGATGATGCCTTCGACATCGAGGACACCGCCATTCACATTGGTGGCGCCGGTGTAGCTGTTGGTGCCAAGGAGCGTGGTCGTGCCGGCCGTCGTGGTCAGGCTGGCGGTGCCGCCAAGCCCGTTGAGTGTGCCGCCTGTCGACGTGATCGATGCATTGACGTTGCCGTTCTGGACCGTGCCGCCGGACAGGTTCAATGCGGCCTGCGTCTGGGTGGTGCCGCCCAGGTCGAGCGTGCCACCGGATACCGTGGTCGAGCCGCTCGCAGCGCCCAGCGTGGCCCCGCCCAGCACCCGCAACGCCCCGTCGCTGACGATCGTGCCGCCCGTATAGGTGTTGGCAGCCGAAAGCGTCAGCGTGCCCAGGCCGATCTTGGTCAGGCCGCCCGTGCCGGAGAGCGCGGAGGCCAGCGCGACGTTGTTGCCGTTGGTATCGAAGGTGGCGCCGCCCGCGCCGAACGCGCCAAGCCAGCCGGAGATATCTGTGGTGTTGCCGGTCGCCCATTGCAGGCCGCCGCCGTTGAGCCTGATCGCGCCTGCGCCGAAATTGTTGACGGTGCTGAAGTTGATCAGCCCGCCGGTCACCGTGGTGCCCCCGGTGTAGATGTTGACGCCGAAAAGGGTCAACACTCCCTGGCCGAGCTTGGTCAAACCGCCGATACCGGCGAGCGTAGAGGCCAGCGTGACGTTGTTGCCGTTGGTGTCGAAGCTCGCACCGCCCGCGCCGAACGCGGCGAGCCGCGCGGAGATATCGGTGGTGCTGCCGGTCGCCCATTGCAGGCCACCGCCGCTGAGCGTGATCGCGCCTGTGCCGAAATTGCTCACGCTGCTGAAGTTGATCAGCCCGCCGGTCACCGTGGTGCCGCCGGTGTAGGTGTTGACGCCGGACAGCGCCAGTGTGCCGGTGCCGACTTTGGTGAGCGAGCCGCCGGTACCGCCGGCTGTGCCACCATCCCGCAGCGCGCCGGAGAACGTTGTCGAAAGGTTGTTACCGCCAACGGTCAGGTTGTTCGCGCCGAGAAAGATAGTGCCAGGGCCCTCGATCGAGCCGGCGGTGGTGCTGCCATTCGTGAGTTGCGAAATGTCAAGGATGCCGGTGCCGTCGAGAATGAACCGCGCGGTTCCGCCACTTGCAGAACCGGCAAAGAAGGTGTGAGCACCACTGTTCGTGGTGATCGTGGCGCTGCCCGCCGTGCTGCTGCCATCGAAATTCAGGACACCAGTGTCGTTCACGAGGTTGACACTGCCACCGTTCACCACGATTCCCGCTCCGGTGAACGTCAAAGTGTTGGCACCGAGGGAGAAGTTATAATTGGACGCGCCGGGAGTGAGTGTGATGCCACCGATCCTGTCGCCGGTGAATGCGGCCCAAACCGTCGGGTCGCTGCCCGGGGTAACATTAAAGTTGCCTGTCAGCGCCGCGTAGTTGATCCCGTTCAGGGTGACTTGCTGACCGGCGTTGTATGCTGTGTTATTACTCCAGGCAAAGGGCACAGTCGCCCAAACGGTCGGGTCGCTGCCCGGGGTAACATTAAAGTTGCCCGTCAGCGCCACGTACCTGATCCCGCTCAGGGTGGCCTGCTGACCGGCGTTGTAGACTGAGTTATTACTCCAGCCAGAGACGAACAGATTCAGATTGGTCGTATTGGAGACGCCGAAGGTCGCCGTGTCGGTCGGCACCGATCCCGTGCTCCAGTTGCCAGCGTCGAAGAAGCCATTCGTGACGGGAGTCTGCAGCCAGGTCGCGTTCTGCGCGGCCGCAGGCTTGGGCACGATGCCGGCCAGCATCGTGGCCGCCCACAGCAGAATAGCGATCGCCGTCGGGGCGCCCGAAATTGTCCGCAGGCGCCGCGCCCGGTCCCCTGCTTGCCCGATGCTCTTATCCCAAGTGTCGCAATTCGCGCACGTCAGATGCGCCGCCTGCGCGACCGCCCGCTGCCTGTCGATTTCCACGCCCCCACCCCACGCGAGTGTTACTTGAATCCCATTTTGCAGGCACTGCGCGTTTCTGTCTTCACGGGCAGGCGCGGGAAGGAACTGTTTTCCTGCGGGTGTGCCGAATAGGCAACAAGATGACCCGCCACGCAGCCGACGACATCGGCCGCGCGGTGTCCTAATGCGGCGTTCTGCCCGGACGCTGACCCACTCGGCGCAGGCCGAAGCTCACTATCCGCTCCGGCGCGACTTTCACCAGCTTTGCGTCGAGCCCGGCCGCAGGCATCACAATGCTACTTAATGTGAAAATCGGGCCGAAGTCCGGTTTGGGTCCATTCTCGACCGAACCGGCCTATCTTGCCATCCATCTAATGTCCGCTTCGCTCTGACAGCGACCTGATTGTTCGCGCACGCGAAATGACGTGATGGGCCAAAACCGGACTCACGGGCCATGCACATGC
>NZ_LGHM01000104.1 GCF_001908185.1 Bradyrhizobium sp. AS23.2 | reverse complement strand
ATGTGGATCGTTTGTGCCGATTGGCGCCGAGCAGACCTCGTCCGGCTATGACGTGGTATGGAAGAATGGCAGCGCCGACCAGTACGTGGTGTGGAGCACCGACAGCAACGGCAATTATGTCTCCAGCCTGACGCCGGTGGTCTCGGGCACGAGCGCGACGCTAGAATCCTATGAGAGCATCTTCCATCAGGATCTGAATGGGGATGGGACGATTAGCGCAGCAAGCCAGGTGATGGCATCAAGCGACTCCTTCGTGTTTCGCCCGGTAGCACCTCAAGGCGGAGCACCCCTTAGCAGTGTTGAGTCAGCGCTCGAGAATGCCGCACCCGTATTCGACGCCGTACACAGTTCCGCCCTAAATGATGCTCTGCAGCATCTCGTGGGCTCGGTCAGCAGCATCGAAACCGCACATGGCGGCGCTCTAGACCACCTTATCTACGCCGCAGGACATTTCATTCTCCACTGAAAGCAATGGGTGGCCTTAAGGTGGGACAGGGGCGAGCGGAATGACGTCCGTTTCGTCTCGGTGGTCAATTGGCTCCTTCTGGGTTAAGCGGTTGAGCCGTGCTCCTCATCACAGACATTGCAGCGTGGGAACCTCATGAATGGGACTGGCCGTCTACGCCGGCTGATCCACGGCTGGTCGGCAAATCTGGTTCAGATGTTGCTCGCCCTGACCCAGCAGATTCTCTTGATACCGGCGTTCCTGCATTTCTGGACCGGCGACACCCTGGCGGCCTGGCTTGCCATCTACGCGGCTGGCAACCTTGTCATCGTCGCCGATGCGGGGGTGCAGCTTCGCGCGATTAACCGGTTTTTCGCCTTTAAGTCGTGCGTCGATTGCGACCGCCGCACCGCGAGCTTCTTCGCTGGCATGATGCACATCTACATTCGTATCGTTGTGGCGCTGGGCCTTATGCTGGTTCTGAGCGTCCAGCTTTTCCCGCCGGCCGCGGTGCTCGGGTTCCAGGGGACGCCGACATTCGATTCCGCCATGCTGGTCATCACCCTCGGCACGCTCGTCGCGTTGCCCGTCAACCTGGTCTCTGGCCTCTATCGTGTGCACGGGAAATACGGTCGCGCCGTTTGGACGCAGAACGTAGCCCTAGTGCTCGGCCAGGTCGCGCAGTTGGTCGCGATCGCCTCAGTCGGCACTCTCGTCGCCGTCGCGTCAGCCTTTGTGTTTGCGCAGATCGTGTCTGCCATCTTTCTGCTCGCCTACGACGCTCCGCGCCAGTTTCCGCTCCTGCGGCGCGGGCGAGTTCGCCGATCACGGATCCTGTCATGGCGGTGGAGCTTGGGGCAATTCGTTCACGCATTTCCCTTTGCCTTGGCCAATGTCACCGAACTTGCGCTCGTCAATGCGCCCGTGCTGCTGGTCAGCGTGCTCGTCGCCGATCGCGTGGCGGTGGCACAATGGGGGCTGACCCGCGTGATCGCTAGCCTCGTGAGAGCGCTCTGTATTCAGGTGGCGCTGCCGCTGGCGCCCGAACTCGGCCATGACTACGCGATTGGTGACAAGGAGCGGCTGGGCCGGCTCTATGCCCATGGATCGGTGTTTGTGACGGCGCTCGCCTGCCTGATCGTGGCTGGCTTGCTGCCGTTTTGGCCGGACTTCTTCGCACTGTGGACGCACGGCAGCATTCCCTACGATGCACCTCTGGCCGTCACGCTACTGCTCGGCTCCGCTCTCGTTGCCCCTTCGCTGCTGGCGCTCGTGTTCGCCAACCACAGCAATCGCCGCAATCTTCTGGTCCGAACCAAGGGACTGCAACTGATTGCCTTCCTGATCATGTCGGCCTTGCTGATCCCCCGGCTCGGGCCGCTCGGCGCCGCTATCGCGATCGTTGCGAGCGACGTCCTAACCCAGTTCGGAATCCTGACCCTCGTCATCGTGCGTCAGACGCTTGCGCACCCGCTTCGTCACATGCTGGTCCTGACCGCCGTCATGGTTACGATCATGCTGGGCGGATGGGGGCTGGGACTCGCGATCCGCGCCCTTATGCCGGGGACGGGGCTGCTCCGCTTCCTGGCGGAGTGCGCGATCTGGGTCGTCGTCGTTGCGGCCGCGGCGAGCCCGCTGCTCATGGAGCGCGTGCGGGGACGTGTGCTGGCGGCGATACCGAACTGACGTAGGGTCAGGTCAGATCGGGGCGACGCTCTAGCGGGCCGGACTACGAAAATGTCGAAGACCGCCGTTGGGGCGCGTTGCTGATCTTGCGAGACCAACTGACGTGTCGAAGAAATCAGCGGCACGATACGATCATCACTGAAAGCGGGACGGCTGGGACTCTTGCGAAACCCTTTCGTCTTCAGCGTTGCGCGTCAATAGATTTGAGGGTAACGGCGATATCTTAGACGCATCAGGTGCCGAGCGAGCTGACGATGCCCTTCATCGATCCGCTCGGCGAAATACGAAAGCCGTTGCTTGCCCGCGATGGCCAGTCGGGTGCGCTCCTCAGCAGAGCCGACCTTGATGATGGCCTTGGCGAGCGATGCGGGATCGTCGTAGTCGAACAGGATAGCGGCGTCGCCCGCCTGAGCCTTGAAGGCTTCCGGATAGATCACCGCCGTGCCGACCGCCCACGCCTCCAACGGCGGCAGATTGGTGGGGCCGAAATAGGTGGCCATGACAAGTGCGTTGGCGCCGCGATAGAGGGCGCCAAGTTCCGCAGAGGGAACGAAGCCGAGCATGCGAACGGAATCGGCGAGGCCGTGCTGCGCGACCAGCGCCTCGAACGCGGCGCGCGCGCCGGGATCGGAGCCGCACAGCACCAGCGTGTGCCGCTCGCCCTGGTCCCTGAGCAGGCGCATTGCGAGCAGAATCGTCGCGTGGTTCTTGTGCGACCAGAATTGCGCCGGATAGAACAGATAGCCGGGCCCGAGGCCGTACTTTTGGAGGATCGCGGCGTCCTCGGCCTCGCCGGTCGTGCCTGATCGCGATACGTAGAGCGACGGGGAGAACGGGATGCAGACGGCGTGGTCGCGTTCCATGGCGTAGCGCCGGCACAGCATGTCGATCAGTTCGTCGGCGTTGGTGATGACCACCGCGGCCTTGGTGACGGCGCTGCGCCACACGATGTCGCGCCGCTCGAACTGGGCAAACTCGCGCACCTCGTCGAACTCAGGGCTGTCGCGGAAGCAGCCGTCGAAAATCGTAATGATGAACGGCAGCTTGTAGAGCGCCAGGTTCCAGTTTGACGTGGTGGTGAAGTAGACGATGTCGACGCCGGCGTTGTTCAGCTTTTTCTCGAACGGTGCGCAGACGCGCATGGCGTATTGCAGCAGATCGAACGGTCCGAGATATTTGAGGAACAGGAACAGGCGGTCGAGCCAGCCGAGCTTGAGATACACGCTGTTGATGCCGAGATCGGCAAGGATTGCGACGTTGTCGGGCAGCGTCGTGAATACGGTCACGTCCAGATCGGCGGTCTTTGCCCAGTCGCGCATCCACAGGATTTCGGTGAGCGATTGCTGGAAACCTCCGCCCACGTCGAGCGGCAGCTCGAGGAAAATGCCGACGTGATAGCGTTTCACGGCTGCGCGGCCTTTCGCGCGATCGAATAGGCGGCCCAGTCCTTCGCGTTTGGCGCGGCGTCGGAGAGCCAGGCATGGTTGCCGGCCGGCTCGAACCCACAAAGTCTGAGCGAGGCTTCGACCTCGAAGGGAAACCAGTAGCGCATGCGATGGGTCTCGTCGACGCGCCGGATCGTCGAGCGATCGGTGTCTTCGCAGAACAGGGTGTAGTTCACGAGCACAGTCGCTTTCGGCTCGTCGTGCTCCGATTGCGCGATCCGGGTCAGGCGCAGCGGTGCCTGCTCGATGACCTTGACGCGCGTCTCGACGCCCTGGGCCAGCACGGCGCCGCCGTACCAATAGTCGAAGAAGAACACGCCGCCGGGCTTCAACGCCGCGCAAGCGGTGCCGAAAAGTGCCTCCAGCCGCTTAGGGTCGTTCTGATAGCTTGCGACGTGAAACAGCGACACGACCGCATCGCAGTCGCGCTCCGGACCGGCTTCGCAGGCGTCGCCCTGTCGGAAGGGAATCTTGAGTCCGGCCTGCGCTGCGCGGGCGTTCGCCCTGGCGATCATGTCGGCGCTGAGATCGACGCCGGCGACGTCCCAGCCGCGGCGCGCGAACTCGATCGCATGCACGCCCGTGCCGCAGCCGAGATCGAGGAGTTTGCCCGAAGCGATGCCGTGGTCGCGCAGGCGGCCTTCGACGAAGTCGACCTCCGCGGCGTAATCCTTGTCCCGGTACAGGAGGTCGTACCAGGGCGCGTAGTCCGCAAACACGCTCACGCCAGGATCTCCCTCAGCGCCTGTGCGGACCGCGCGATCTCGTCGTCGGTCAGCGCCAGCCCGCTCGGCAGATAGAAGCCGCGGCGGGCAATGCGCTCCGCGATCGGATGCTGCTCGTTCAGCATGAATCCCATGCGCCGCAGCACCGGTTGCTCGTGCATGCACCAGAAGAACGGCCGCGTGCCGATGCCCTTCTCAGCCAGACGTCGCATCGCCTCCTTGGCATCGAAGGGGACGTCGTCGTTCAGGACGACGCCATAGACCCAGTAGATGTTGTCGGCATAGTTGGTGCGGGCAACGGGGCGGCGGACGCGCTCGACATTCTCGAGGTGGCTGTCGTAGAGGCGGCCGATGCGTCGCTTGGTATCGACGGTTTGCGGCAGACGCTCGACCTGGGCGACGCCGAGCGCGGCCTGAAGGTTGGTCATGCGCGCGTTCCAGCCCAGCTCCTCATGGATGAAGCGCTGCTGCGGCTGGAAGCAAAGGTTGCGAAGGCTGGCGAGGCGATCGGCAAGCGCATCGTCGTCCGTGAGGATCATGCCGCCTTCGCCGGTCGTGACGTGCTTGTTGGGATAGAAGCTGAAGGTCGAGACGTCGCCAAAGCTGCCGCAGGGCGCGCCGCGATAGGTCTGGCCGTGCATTTCGGCGGCGTCTTCGATCACCTTGAAGCCGCGCTTTCGCGCAAGCTCGAGGATCGGGTCGAGATCGACCGGCAGGCCGTAGATGTGGACCAGCATGATGGCGCGCGTGCGCGGCGTGATCGCTGCCTCGACGCCTTCGATCGTCATGTTCCAGGTTGCGGGATCGCAATCCACCGCAACGGGAACGAGGCCCGCCCTCACCACGGCCGCTGCGCAACTGATGATGGTGAAGGTAGGGATGATGACTTCGTCACCCGGCTCGAGACCCAGCGCATGGACGGCGATGTCGAGCGCGACGGAGCCATTGGTGACGGCAACGCTATGTCGCCGTCCGGCGACGTTCGCCATTGCTTCCTCGAAGCGCTTGATGAACGGGCCTTCCGACGAGATCCATCCGGTACGGATGCACTCAGCGAGGTACGCGGCCTCTTTGCCGTCGAGGAGCGGCGTGTTGACTGGAACGAAGGCAGGATTCACAGCGCAGGACCTTTGACCCGTATCTCGGACGCCGACACCTCGGGAAAACGTGTCTTGTCGTTCTCGCCGGCATACGGGCCTTGCTTGATCTCGAACATCTCGATCGGCTCGATGACGTGGAAGCCGTGTGCGCCGCTGCAGAGCAGGATGATGTCGCCGGCGCCAAGCATGCGGCTCTCCAGATATTCCTCGGCCTCGGTGTAGAAGTCGACCTGCAGCTTGCCCTTCTGGATGAGAAGGACTTCCTGCGTAAAGTGGACCTCCCGCGTCACCTTGTTATGACGATGGGGGGCAATGCTCTTGCCCTGCGGATGGCTCATGAAGGCGAGCTGCTGCGAGAGTTCGGGCGAGGAGAAGAAGGTGATGCCCGGCTCGCGGAACGAGGCGCGAACGATGATCGCGTAGAGCTGTTCGCCGAATCTGACATGTTCGACGTGTTCCATCTGGGCCTCGACAAAAAGCGCTGTAATTATAGTGACATAGCGTCCCTGTGCGCGGCACTTTGGCTATTTTGACCCGCACCGTCAAGGGCGCGCAGCAAGCAGGTTTCAGCCGGCCAGGCGAAGAATGTGGTCGACCCGCTGCCTGAATGTGTGGGTCGAAAGCGTCCGCGCTTGGCCTGCCGCGGCAATCGCGTCGCGCTCGTCATCGTTGGCGAGATAACGATCAATCATGGCGAGGCAGTCGTCGGCCGAGCGCCAGGCCGCGACCTCGCGGCCTTCGTCGAACAGCGTGTGGAGATTGTCCTTGAAATCGGTCAGGAGGAACGTGCCGACGCCGGTCGCCTCGAACAGGCGTGCGTTGCCGGCCTCGCGGCCGGCCTGGTCGATGTGCGAATTGAGCGTGAGGCGGGACGAGCGGAGCGCCTGATACATCTCCACGCCCCACACCTCTCCTTGATAGCAGCGGTGCAGCGGCGAAGAGGCGGGGAGGGTGTGCAGGCCGGTGCCGTAAAGCTTCAGATCGTATTTCCTCGCCACCGCTTCGAGTTGTGCCACCCGCTGTTGGTGATCCGCCGACACTGCGCCGACGAAGGAGATGTCGATGCTGCGCTCGGGCGCGGGCGGAAGAACGTCGAGGATATCTGGTTCGAAGGCCAGATGAAGCATTTCGGATCTGACGCCGACCTTGCGGAACGACTGAACGACCCGGAAGATCTGCGAGATCATCAGGTCATAGGCCGACCAGTCCTCGCCCCGCGAGGGAACGATGCCGACCTGGCCAATCAGGATCGGGCGCCCCATTCCCTTGATCTGCCGAGCGAGGCGCGCATCGACATAGAAGACGTCCTGGTTGAGTACGAGATCCGGCTTGAACTCCTCGATCTGCGCCAGCAGGATCTTTTCCGCCTGCGCGTCGAGCCGCGGGCTCAGGCCCACCTTCCGTGCCAGTGGCCTGAGGACGGGTTTGAACGGCGCGATCGTACGCTGAAGCCAGCCAGGGATCGCTTGCCCGTGCACCTCCTTGCCCGGCTCCGGCGGGTGCTCCGCCGCGAGCCCGTGCTCGCGCGCCCAGGCCGCCCGCATCCAGGGATTGTTGACGTGAATGTCGGCGGCGACGTGCCCTGCCGCGGCGAAGTTGCGCGAGTAGAAATCGGCGACGCCGAACAGGCTGGCATTGCGCGCCGCCATCTGCGCTGCGTAAGGCGCGCCGGCAAGATCGGGCGCGCGGCGGTACAACCAGGCCAGGTAGCGCGGATAGTCAGCGTTGAGAATGAGAACGCGCACGGACCTAGGCCTCCGGTTTACAGACGCTGCGCGGCATCACACACCAAAGAAATTGCACCGCGGCGCTGTGTGAGCATCAGCGTCGTGAATGGGCGTTGATCTTCCGTGGCAAGGTCGCTTCCGATACCAGAGTGGTGCGCTAGAACATGCCGGTCGCGATGCCGCAGATAAAGGCCGGAATTGGGACCAACAGCAGGCCGACCGACGCCACACCTTCGGTGGCGAAGAGCGATGCGTTGTAGTAGTCGCCGATGGCGAATGAAGTAGATAACCGCGACTCTGGGGGGCCATAGTTGGATCACAACGTCTGGCCGACTGGCGATGATCTTTGGGCTCCCATGGCAGGTCTCGACGTCCTGCGCGTCTCGTAGGTGCCAGCCGCGAATCCCAACATTGCAAAAAGCAGCCGATCCTCGCTCAGGATACCGTGTGCGACGCTTAGTATCCCAATATAGGCTAGTCCGCAGACCGCAAACCGTACCTCGGCGCTGCTGCGGTAGTGCGGGAGCAGCCTGTACAAGGTAAACAGAAGGGCTGCGCAAAAGCAGATGCCGCCCGCCCACCCAAATTCGACGAGGGCCTGCAAGTAGCTGTTGTGAACTTGCAGATTCATGCAGGACATTTCAGGGAAGCTGCCGAACCCAAAGCCAAAGAGGCCGGCGGTGGGCAAGAACCTTAGTGCGTCCTGAATGAGTGCCTTCCTGATGGCGATCGAGTCGCCCATGTTGACGTTTGTCGTGCAACTCGGGGGCAGGCTGCCTGGCGTTGCCACCTTGGCGGGTGTGTGCGCGTTTGCTCGCTCTGGATACAGTGGCTCAAATATGGTTGTCGTTACCGTCTCGGCGGGTGTTTGTGCTTTTGCGCTCCAACTGATTGTGAGATGACTCGGGGACAGGCCGACAGTGATCGCAATCAGGAAGACTCCGATGACAACCGCAAGATACCTTCGCTGCTGGGATTCGCTTAATACGAGGGCGAGTAGAAGTGTGAGGATGATCGCGATGAAAGTCGCCCGAACGTGAGAGGCTGAGAACACGACACCGGAAAGGAACAGAAAGACCGAAAGCAGCAGCGACTTTCGAGAATCGAGACCCGTCGCGATGACCGCCACGATCAGAAATCCGCAAACCATCAGGAAAAAGGTGGCGGCGGCATCATTCACGCCGAGCACAAGAGGCCTCACATATGGACCTCCCCACTGCACGACTATCGCATAGGCCGTCAGAATCGTCCCTAGGGCAACGATTGCACCTGTCACCAGTACGAATGATTTTTGGGTGCGTGGCTGTGCGAAGGAGAGGCCCCGAAGGGACGGATATGCGGCAAGCGCGATGGCGAAGAGAACTGTCTCTCTGGTGTTGGCTGTGCGGCCGTTGATTGCGAATGACAAAGCTGCGCACAGGACGAAGGCGCAAAAAAGATAGTCGGTAGCGTGTAGCCTTGTTGGCTGAAACGTCCAATACAAAAGCGCCACTTCGCAGATGACTAGAAAGCCTGCGGTGATCAGTGGGTTTCCTTGAACGCGGGCGAAACCATAAAGAACGAGAAGGACGGCGTTGGCGCAAAAAAATAGGGCGAGCGTTCCGCCGATCAAGACATCTCGAGCCTCAGGCTTTCCGAACCGCCCGGCTGCTTTCAAAATATCCAATTTCGCAAATCCCCGTCGGAAGATGGCACTAGCACCACAATCCTCCGTGGTGTCAATCCAAGGTGCTTGAACAATGCGCGGCCAGCCAGCTTCTTACGGCCGTCGATCTGTCCCAGGCTCGACGACTTAGCAAGGCGGCAGCACAATATCCAGGGCATCAAAATAGGTGACGCCATGCATGTAGATTGCCGTTTTCTCGATGAAGCTGGCGCATTGGGCCCCTTTTACGGAAGCCCCGCACCCAGCCGCTGCTCTTCTGTGACCTCTATACCAGGAGGCATTCTCGCCGCGATACGCGCAGCCCTCTAGGAAAGCCCACAGGACGCAAACCGCCATCAACTATCCGACCGCGCTGCGGCTGCTGGGGGCTTGCGAGCGCTTGGGTCACAGCTCGTGCAGTTCTCCCATATCCATCGTGATCCGGCGCCTGCGCGAATTTGCTTAGCGCTGGGCCGGCGTCCGATGCGCGCGGATTTGTTGATCCTTCTCAAAGGCTTGCGGGATTCGCGCGATTGTCTTTCGTGCCCGGGGTTCCGGCTCATTGACGGGCACCGACACTCATTCAAAACTGGCCTCCAGCGGCCGGAGTGTCTAGAACTGGCCGGCACGACAGGTCGGGCGGCCCGGCCAGAGGGGAACTGGAACTTTGCGAAAAGTACTGTTGACGGGTGCGGGCGGATTCATCGGATCGCATCTTGCGGAAGAGCTGGTCCGGCGCAATTTCGCGGTGCGCACCTTCGTGCACTACAACAGCATGGGCTCGCACGGCTGGCTCGATTCCTCGCCGCCCGATATCCGCAAGGAGTTCGACGTTTTCGCCGGCAATGTGTGCGACCCGAACGGCGTGCGCACCGCGATGAAGGGCTGCGACAGCGTCCTGCACCTCGCCGCGCTGATCGCGATTCCCTACTCGTATCATTCGCCCGACACCTATGTCGAAGCCAACATCCGCGGCACGCTCAACGTGCTGCAGGCGGCGCGCGATCTCGGAGTCGAGAAGGTGATCCACACCTCGACCAGCGAGGTCTACGGCACGGCGCAATTCGTTCCGATCACCGAGGAGCATCCGCTCCAGGGCCAGTCGCCTTACTCCGCGACCAAGATCGGTGCCGACCAGCTCGCGCTGTCGTTCGAGCGTTCGTTCGGCACGCCGGTGACGGTGGTGCGCCCCTTCAACACCTACGGCCCGCGCCAATCGGCCCGCGCGGTGATCCCGACCATCATCACGCAGATCGCGGCAGGCGCGCGCAAGATCAAGCTCGGGAGCATCCATCCGACACGCGACTTCAACTATATCGCCGACACCGTCGGCGGCTTCCTGGCGGCCCTCGACTCCAAGGCCGGGGTGGGCGAGGTCATCAATATCGGCAGCGCCTTCGAGATCTCGATCGGCGATACCGCGCGGCTGATCGCCGAACTGATGGAAGCGGAGATCGAGATCGAGCATGACGACGTGCGCGTGCGTCCCGAGCGCAGCGAGGTCGAGCGCCTCTGGGCCTCCAACGTCAAGGCGCAGAAGCTGCTGGGCTGGTCGCCGCGCTTCGGCGGCGTGGACGGCCTGCGCAAGGGGCTCGAACAGACCATCGCCTGGTTCACCAGGCAGGAGAACCTGTCCCGCTATCGCGTCAATGCCTACACGCTGTGAGCAAGATGAGCATATCCTCCGCGCAAGCGAGCCAGAACCGTCCCACCATGCTTGACCTCAAGCCGGTGCTCGACGCCGTCGATGCCGTGCTCGGGCCGGCACAGCGCCCGGTCGAGCTGCATGAGCCGCGTTTCGGCAACCGCGAGCGCGAATTGGTGCTCGACTGCATCGACACCAACTGGGTGTCGTCGGCCGGCAAATACGTCACCCGTTTCGAGGAGATGGTCGCGGCCGCGACCGGCTCGCGCCACGCGGTTGCGATCGTCAACGGCACCGCCGCGCTGCACGCGGCATTGGCGCTCGAAGGCGTCGAGCCGAACGACGAGGTGCTGTTGCCGTCGATCACCTTCGTCGCCACGGCCAATGCCGTGAGCCATGCCGGTGCCGTGCCGCACTTCGTCGACTCGACCTGGGACACGCTGGGGCTCGATCCGCGTGCGCTCGAGGCGCATCTCGACCAGGTTGCGGTGCCGCAGAACGGTGCTTGGGTGAACAAACACACCGGCCGCCGCCTTCGCGCGATTGTTCCGGTGCATATTTTCGGGCATCCCGTCGACATGGTCGCGCTCGGCGCGGTTGCCGCCCGCTACGACCTCGTGATCGTCGAGGATGCGACCGAGTCGCTCGGTTCGCGCCTGAACGGCAAGGGCTGCGGCACGTTCGGCCATTCCGCGGTGCTGAGTTTCAACGGCAACAAGATCGTCACCACCGGCGGCGGCGGCATGATCGTGACCGACGACGGGGCGCATGCCCGTCACGCCCGGCATTTCACCTCGACGGCGAAGAAGGCGCATGCCTGGGCGTTCGAACACGACGAGGTCGCCTACAATTACCGTCTGCCAAACATCAACGCGGCGCTCGGCTGTGCGCAGATGGAGCGGCTGGCCGGGATGGTCGAGGCCAAGCGCGCGCTCGCGCAGCGCTATCTCGACGCCTTCAGCGATTTTCCCTGGGCACGCATCTATCGTGAGCCGACGGGCTCAGAGAGCAACTACTGGCTCAACACGCTCGTGCTCGACCGCGAATACGCCTCAGAACGCGACCGCCTGCTCGAAGCCCTTCACGGCCACGGCATTCGCGCGCGCCCGTTGTGGACGCCGATGCACCTCTTGCCGATGTACCGCGACTGCCCCCGCGCTTCGCTTCCCGTCGCCGAGGACATGAATACGCGCTGCATCAACCTGCCGAGCAGTCCCTTCCTCGCTGGAGCCGCCCAAGGAGCCAACCAAGGCGCGAACCAGAGCTGATGCCCCGGATCGTTTTCTTCACCATTCACAGCACGACGGCCTGGTGGAAGTACCTGGCCTCGCGCATCGAGTTTGCCGACGCGGTCGTGCTCAGCGACCTGCGCGATGACGGCGACTATTCGCTGGTCGATGACTTCTATCGCTTCGTCGAGGGGGGGCGATGCGGCGGCCGCGGCGCTCGACCGGTTCGGCCAGGGTGGATGCGCCGACATCATCCTGCGCTGCCGCGTGCTCAGGAGCATCGATCGCGATCTTGCGCTCAGAATGATCGGCGGCATGACGCAGGCGATCGAGCAGGCTTTTGACAGACTTGGTCCTGATCTCGTCATGACCTTCACCATCGACCGCTACGTCATGGACGTGATGGAACGCATCGCGCGGCGGCGCGGCATCGATTTTCTGGAGATGACGACCTCGATCATCCCCGACCAGGTGATGCTCATGCGCCGCGGAAAGCCGGTCTGGTTGCGCGAGCCCTCGAGGGAAGACATCGATGCGGCGGTCGGCCAGCTCTGCCGGGAAGATTTCGCGCCGGCCTATGTCCGTGATGCCAAGCGTTTTTCGCTCGCCAGGTTCTGGCGGATCTTCGGCTATTATGCGCTGCGCGGCGCGTTCTTCAATGTCTTGCGCTTCCTCAAGCGCGATCGCTACAACTGCCACTATCTCGACGCGCTGAAGCGGCTGAAGCACAAGGTGCGCATGCGCGACGCGAGCGTTCTCGGCCTGCTCGATCATGGCTGGGACAAGCGGCTTGCCGAAGTGCCGCGCGAGCGGCGAGTATTCCTCGGGCTTCAGCTCTTCCCCGAAGCCTCGATGGATTACTGGCTCGAGTCGCAGGACTTGCTCGCGCATGACGACGTGGTGGTGCGCTATTGCGAGGCGCTGGGCCGCGCTGGCTATCGCATCTTCGTCAAGGACCATCCGCTGCAGTTCGGCTTCCGCCAGCGCGAGCTGTTCGAGCGTCTGGCGAAGCTGCCATTCGTGGTGCTGGTGCCGTATGACGTGCCGGCCAATCTGTTGATCGGAAAGTGCGCGGTGTCGGTGACGTTCACCGGGACCATTGGCTTCCAGGCGGCGCTTGCCGGGTTGTGTTCGATCGCGACCGAGCCGTATTATGCAACCGAGCAGCATTTTCTGCACGTTCGCGACACGAACGAGGTCGATGGCGTTGTCGAGAGGCTTGCGCAATGGCAATCCCCCCGACGATCTCGACACGACCCGCCGCGCGATCATGCGGCACCTGGCGTCGATCAGCGTCGAGGGGGACTACTTCGGCTGGCGCAAGTTCGATCCCGAGAACGAGGCCTTGCGTGCCTCGGTCGAGCCGCTGGCGCGTTCCCTGAACGCGCATCTGCCGCGGTTCCTGAAGTCCTGCAGAACCGCCGCTTGACGATCCGATGGGACGCGCCCCTGAAACCGATGTCGACGGCCGGTGGTAACGGAAAAGCGCGATGCGACCTCGTCTCCTTGACTTCGTAGCACGGCCGGCGATCGTTACCGCCATCGCGGTCCTCATCTTGCGTGGTTTGACGCTTGCCAGTCGCTTTCTGCTGTCTTTGCTGCTGGCACGGATGCTCTCGCCGGACGAGATGGGCAAGTACGGACTCGTCACAGCAGTGCTGGCGTTCGCGCTGCTCGGCCTGGGGCTCGAGTTTTATTCCTACATGTTTCGCGAGATGGTGCCAGCGACGCCAGAAAGGCGCGTGCAGATTATCGCAGATGAGGCGGCATTGGGGGGGACTCACGTTTCTCGCCGCGGCAGTCCTCTCGGTTCTGGCGGTTTTCGCGGGCTTGTTTCCGGCGCGGCTCGCTCCCTGGTTTCTCTTGATCTTGTTGACCGAGCATCTCTCGCTCGAGGCCACGCGCTTCCTCGTCATCATGTCGCGACCGATTCGCGCCCATATTGTTGTTTTCCTTCGCGGCGCCATATGGGTCTACGCGCTTGCGATTCTAATGTTCACCGTGCCGTCCTCGCGCTCGTTGGAGGTGGTGTTGATTTGGTGGGGGCTCGGGGGGGCCAGTTCGATTCTGTTCACGGCAATCTCCCTGCGTGATCTGCCGTGGTGCGAACTCCAGAACCGGCGACCGGATTGGACCTGGATTGGCCACGGCTTGCGCACCGCTCGTCCCTTTATGCTGACGGCTGCGGGTGCGCTGGTCATTTCCTATGTCGATCGCTTCGTCATCGACGCGTCCGTCGGACGCGGTGCGCTCGGCATCTATACATTCTATTCGACGATCCTGATCGGCCTGTTGTCGTTGGGCAGCTCGGTGTCGCATCAATTCCTGCCGAAGGTCATTGCGGGCTATGCCGCGGGCTCAGATGCCTATCGCACGGCGCTGCGCTCGTTCTTCTGGTCGATGCTGGCGCTGGTCTGCGCGACGACCGTCCTGTCGGCCGTTGTCATGGGGCCCATGCTCGCGCTGCTCGGGCTGTCCACCTACGCGGCGAGCATCGGAGTGTTCTATGCCATGCTGCCGGGGATTTTCCTGCGCATGCTGGCGGACGTTCCGTCCTATGCGCTCTACGCGGCGCGGTCGGACAAACATTTGCTGATCTGCAATCTCAGTTCGGCCGCGGCGTCGACGTTCCTGAACGTTGCGCTGGTTCCCGTGCTCGGCATTTACGGGGCGCCACTTGCCGGGGGAATTGCCAGTGCCGTGCTGTTCCTTTCCCTAGTGGGGTTTGCCATCCACAGGATGCGCCAGAGTTCCGCGGAACCCGCCGCGACCGAATCCGTCGACCTTTCCACCGATCCGGATATGCTCTATCCGTGAAGGACTGGGATCTCACTTCGAAACCCGAGGGGGCGCTTCTTGGGCGGCAGCATGCAGCAGCGGTTCATTGCATTGGCCGGCGCTCTCGCGTCGCCCGCGATTCTGATCACGGTGATCTGGCTCGGGACGCTCCTTCTCGTCGCCGTCGGGCCGATCAATTATCCGGGACAGCCGTCCGCCGCCGTGCTGGCCGTGGTTGCGATCGGGCTGGCGATCTTTCTGCTGTCCTATCAGGGCGGCAAGCTCACCTTCGACCGTTGGTTCGCTCGCCAGGCCCGCTCGCTGGAGTTCTCCCCACGGATTCTCAACAAGGTGACCATGGTGATATCGCTGTTGGGGATCGTGGGCATTGCGCTGATGGAGTTCGACCGCACCATCCTGAGTGGCGTGAGCAACGGCAGCTACGCCGAGCTGTTGCGTTGTGCCCCAAGCCTCGTCGACACGGTTACGATCAAGCGCACGCCGTTGCTCTACGCCGGTTACACGATGTTCTCTTTCGGCTTCGTCTCAGTCGTGCTGTTCCTGCTCAAGGGAGAGGAAATCAGGGGATGGGCGGCTGCGTTGGCGCAACTGTCCATCGTTTCACCGGTCGCTTATGCGCTGCTCTATTCGGGACGGATGCCGATCCTGTTTATCCTCATCCTTATCGCGATGGCGATGCTGGTGCGCCTCAGCCAGGGACGAACGCTTCTGCCGCGTGGCCATTATCTCCTGCTCAAGATCGGCATCGCCGTGGGATTGTTTGCGATTTATTCGAGCTTGATCTGGAGCAGCCGACAGAATTTCTGCATTCAAATGGCGCCGCTGATCGCCCAATTGCAACAGGAGAAAGACCAGCACGCCAAAACTCGTGGCTCCAAGTCTGCCAAGGCCATCAACGGGATCGAGTTCAACAAGCGCGTTGCCAGTGCGTGGGCGATTCCGCCAACGGCACTCAGGGGGAGCTCGCCGCAAGCCGTGCTGATGATGATGCTTGAAGCTTGGAACGTCAAGCCGCGCGGCTATGTAACCTCCGCGATCGAATCCAACCGCGTGTCAGCGCGCGCCGCGATGATCGGCCTCAGCACCTATTTCTATCTGACCCACGGCGTGCGGACGGTCGATATCGTCTGGAACGTCCGCGACAAGTTTACCCCCCAATGGGGCGTGTACGAAATCGGTGTGCTGTCGCCTTTGTTGCGGATCTTCTTCCCGGATAGCGATCAGGTTGCGGACATGGAGGCCGAGGAACAGGAGGCGT
>NZ_LGHM01000103.1 GCF_001908185.1 Bradyrhizobium sp. AS23.2 | reverse complement strand
CCAGGCAGCTCAATGAAAGGCCACGAAAGACCTTGCTCTTTCAAACCCCGGCTGAGAAGTTCGCAAAATGTGTTGCGGCGATCCGTTGAACCCGCCCCCGAAAGCGGACATTCACTCCACATCCGTGCCGACCCGCGAGAGATTGATAACTTGCCAGCCGCCTTGGTGACGCTTTGATGCCCGGATGGGCACGAAATTGCGAGAAACCATCTATTGAGCGTCGGTTAGCGTGATGTGCCAACCTCTACAGCATCACCACGAACCAAGCCGCGATCATCGACCTGTTTCGGGTGATCAATCGCTACGTCGGCAACCTCGCGCCGATGCCCTGAGTGTTTCCAGACTATCTCGCGCCAGTCATCCGCAACACGAGATGGTGACGATGCGGTGGGGCATGCCGCCACCGCCACGTACGGGCGGGCCGCCGGTGACGAACATCCGTTGATCATGACCGCTACGGAAGGACGGGCGCGTCCTGCGGTATCACCGGCCTCGGCCTAATCCTGTTAGCCACTAGACCGCATCAAAAATGGTTCCACGGACACAGCTAGTCGATCCGCAACTTGCGTGGCGGCTGGCGTGGACTGCTTTTCGAGAGGCAGCAAGCCGAGCGAATTCACGGCCAGCCCAGTCCAAGCGGCAAGAACAGCTGTCGCAGCGAGATATTGGGTCCTCATGGCGATCATCCGTCCCTTCATCGCCCCATGAACTAGTAACCGGCCACTCTCAGAAATAGTTCCGAGTGCTGCTCGTGTGTCAATTGCGTCCGTGGCCTAAGCGTCGCAACGCTACACGCCGAGTTCCTCGTCGGAATGAAACCATCGCGTCGCGATCAGAGATCGAAGGAACGAAAGCACCTGCGAAGCTTTAGAAGAACGAGACCGCCGCTCGCCGGTACTATTACGGCGCATGTCGCGGATAGCCAAAGGTCGCTGCCAGCGACCCGCTGTTCTGAATATCAAGCGCTCGCGCAAGATAGCCAAAAGCGGCGGTCTCGGATTTCGTTCAAACTCGTCAGCCGTGCCTCGATTGAGGTCGCGGGGAGCAGGACTGGGGCCGATGTCGGCCTGCGGGCGGCATCGTTTTCACCGAACCGAAGGGCTCCCCTTATGCGCAATAACATCGACATCGACTACGTACACAGCCGGGCCATCGTTCGAGAGATCGGCGAGAGATTGCGCGCGTCACTGAAACCAGAGCCGAAACTGCCAGCGCGCCTCGAAACGCAAATCGATCGGCTCCGCCAATTGGAGCGCTCACCGTCAATCGTTCCCGATGCGGAGCATTGGAAGAAACCTCGCCATTGATCCGCGCGGATGGCTCGGCCGAACATGGACGAGCAATGCCATCGGTGAAACGTCATGCGTTAACGATCTTGAACGAGTACGGTGAGGCGCAATCTGAATTGATCGGCAAAGCCGTCGTCCTTACCGACGGGAAGGCAGGCACAGTGGAGAACGTTTGGCTGGATGAATTGCACGGGCTTCGGATTGCGATCAAAGGCCATGATGGAAGATGGCCGGTCTCAACCATCAAGCTTGTGGAGAGCTAGATCCTCGCATCGGCTGCGCGCTGCCCAGAGCGCGCGTTTCCTTTCAGAACATTCCAATCAAGATGAAAAAGCCGATCTCGATCAGGAAAGCGGTGGACATGATGGCGACCGTAAGAAACACGTCGCCCATTGAGAGCGGGGCCATCGCGCGCCTCATCGCTACGCCCCGTTGGTAGAATTCACGTAGGTTAAGAAGGTTTCGGTTCCGAACGGGTTAAGGGGTTCGCCAGGCTCAATTCCGGAACCGGGCATGGCATGGGTACTTGGGGTGGGTAATCCAACGCGGGACCCCCCGCCATCGGCATATCTGGCACACGCCTTTCCCGATTTTCAGCCCGCCGCTATTAATGCGAACTCTGCAAGGTAGCGGCCAATGACCAACTCGGAGCAGGTTTGGAGGGATGGCGGGCGCTTTCGCGGCGTGACCGCGCGGTGTTTCTATCGCTGCTTCGCCAGGATTATGCCCGGCAGCGCGAGGCGACTAGGCAAGCGACTGGAGGCGGCTCCGCCTATTCCGTGAGGGTATCGCGGCTTGCCGATCTGTCGCTGGCCGAGGCGGACCTTCAACGGTCTCGGCTGTAGGCCTCACTGCGTGCGTTTACGGGGACGGGACTGCCTCGGACCGGGCGGATTGCGTAAACGCCGGTAAACATGGTCTGAGGCCCGGGAAACGCACCGTGTCCGGTCAGACGTTCAAGATGACGACGGCCATCGCGATCGTTGATGCGACCCCAGCGGTGATGACCAGAGCGTCGAATAAGCGGATTTTCCACATACCCTCAGGATCGCACATTTTACCGCTGCAACCTATGCAGCTTGTGCCAGCTAGATCGTGGCGGCGGATGGCACGTCACCCGCCGCCGCACTCACGCGCCGCCTGCCTATGCTCGAACGAAATCTCGGAAACCTTACGGGCCAGCACGGCGGATCACGCCAAACAGGCCGTCGCCATTGGGCACCGGAGCCGGTGCCGCGATCAATTCAACGCCCAGCAGGGCGCGCGGATCAATATCCGGGCGGTGCATAATCGCTGCGCCCTCAGCCTGCGCGCGCCAGCACAATTCGGCTTCCTCGCGCTCAACGCGCAACCGGTCGCGGCCGATCTCGGCGAGGCGCACTTCGCGGTCTCGCTGAGACACCGCGACGGCATCGTCGCCTTCCTGATCGATCAGATCGGAGAGCGCCTTGATCACCGCCGACTTGTGTAGCCAAATCATAAACGCCATGACATCGGTTAGCTCGCCACTCGCGCTGCCGGTAACCGCAGCACCTTTCTCACCCATCGCGAACGGCGGGATGTGCACGACATGCTGCGGCCATGCGATGTCGCCGAAGTGCTCGATCAGCCCATCAAAGGACGGTGCGCCACTTGCCGCGGTGGTTTCGATCTCCCCCCGCATGCGCGCTTTGCAATCGCTTGACGGAACGCACGAGCTTTCGATCCAGTGCCGGTCGGCATCGAGTTCGCGAAGCCGGTGCCTTAAGCGTTCGACCGCATCAGCAGGCGGCTCTCCCTTCTTCAGCACATCGCCGACCTCGATCATCGGAGCCTCGACCACCAGGGGGCCGGTTGGCCGTCCGCGCCGAAGCCAGGCCGCCGCGACAGAAGCCTGCGTTTCGCCGTGTCCGGTTCTCAATCCGAAGAGTCAAATCGTGCTGCCCCAGTGACCGTTTCGAGAGCGCCACCCAAGAGCACGAGCGGGCGGACATCGATCCGTCGCTTTGCACCGGTACAACATCTGAGAGCGTGTCCAACTAACCCGCACGCCCACGCCGCCCCTTGCCGCGAGCCCGATGCGGATCGAATTCATCGACCGCATTCTGCCAAGCGACAATCTCGTCCTCATACCATTGCCTTCGCTCATTGGCGTAGCTCCCTTGCGAAACGGCTCATGCTATACTGCCATTAGAGAAGCGACATGAACAGGAGGCTGCGATGGCGATTACAGAACGCGACGTTGCTCCGCGCGGGGACGATCAGGACTTTCTGCTCGAATGCTGGAAGCAGTGCCTGGCCGAAATGATGGCTGACGTTGAGGAAGCAAAGCGCCGCTGGAAAGACGCATCCCAAGCGATCAAGGCAGAGTCGTTGGCGGCGGTTGCCGAGGCGCGCGCAGCTTTCAGCGATACGCTGATCAGGCTGGAGCGTGCGATCGAGGAGCGTCTCGGCGGGCTCCGGACACTGATTGACGAAAAGAACGTTCCGCGCGTGCATCCCTACGTCGAGGGAAACGTGCACTACGAGGGGGAACTGGTCACGCATGAAGGCTCGACCTATCAGGCACGTTGCGATACCGCGCGCGCGCCGTCAGATGAGGAGCATTGGATCTGCGTCGCCGCAGGCGGTCTCGATGGGCTTTCGTTTCGCGTGAGGGGCACCTACCAACAGGACGAGCCGTATTCCAGATTTGACGTTGTCGCCCTCAACGGCGGGAGCTTTGTCGCGCGCCGCAACAATCCCGGCCCATGCCCGGGCGACGATTGGCAAGCGCTCTGCTTCCAAGGGAAAAAGGGACCAGCCGGTCCGAAGGGCGATCGCGGCGAACGCGGCCCTTCCGGCGCATCGATCAAGGGATGCGAGCTTGAGGCCGAGCGGTACACCTTGATCCTGAACCAAGGCGATGGCACGTCGCTCAGTATCAACCTGCGACCGTTCTTTGAGGCCTATCATGCGGAGTGCAACGGATGAGCACGAAGCTACGTTACATTAAGGCACACGCCTTCCCTTACTGGGCCTGTGGCGTCAAGGGCTGGCTGCTAGACCGGGAGAACTATCGCATCATTCCGCTTTGCTGGTCGCCTAATGAGTACGTAGGGCCCCCAATCGAACTGGTCCGCGAGATGTGGGAAGAGTTGGAGAGGATGGCGAGCGGCGGCGGGCCAGTTCGTTCGTTGAGAGCGCGCGTCGGAATGCTTATGGCTCCAATGGGCTGCCCTACCGGCGGCCTTGTCTTTGAAACGACTTCCACCGCTCTTGGCCCTAGCTGACCCACAGCGGAGGGCGTTGCGATGTCCGCTTTCCGGGTTGTCGCCGCCGAATGGGGCCGCCGATCTCGACTTAGCAGAAATTGACAACAGTTTTAGCAGCCCTCGACAAATGCTAGGCTGATAGCCGAAGTCCCGAAGAACGTCCGTTGACGCTGATCAAGCCCAATCCGCCTCAAATTGCTTAACTTCAGTCGTGCAGACCGCCGGAGCGCGGGAACTAGGATAGGAGACAAAGATGCATTTCGCTATCTCCGCCACATATGGTCCGACTGATCCAACTCGGGCAATGCTGCCATTTATCTTCGCTACGTCCGCGGTGCAGAGCGGCGACAGCGTCACGCTGATGTTATTCGCCGATGCCGTATTCACAGCAATCGAGGGCGTGGGCGCGAAGCTCGTCCCGGTCGGGCCACCGAACCGGTACGAGGAGATCGCAGCGCATCCCAATGTGACGTTGATGGTGTGCAAGCCTTGCGTAGAGGCGCGCGGTCTAGCGGCATCAGCGCTCGACAAACGGGTGAAGCTTGCTGGGATGAACGAGTTCCACGCCGCAGCCAAGCAGCCGGACTCGCGAGTGGTCAATTTTTAGAAGATCGCGTTGCGAGCATTGGATCAAGGCGAAGACCGCAAGTATTCGGCGATGAACCGGGTGATGGAGTTGGCGGTCTCCTTCATTTCGCGAGTGTCATCTGTTGGCCCGAAGCTGCGGTTGATGGATGTCTGCTATTCCGCCGCTATCGGTGCAATAACGGACTCGAGCACACCCCGTTTGCGGTTCACCTTGATTTCAGCCAAGCAAGCCGCAGAACTTGCTGCCGCACGGCGGCTCCCAGCCGGGACCACGCGCAATGCGCGCCCGCGCGACCGGCGTCAGGCCGAACTGGGACGCGAAGGAAACCATATCCTCGGCGGCGCGCGACGCGATCCGTACCAGGGGGTTAGTTTTTGGACCTTCCGAGCTCTTGATCAGCAGTCCACGGGTGGCGTCGTCCCGCTCAGCGAACCGGGCTAGAGCTTCGGCGGCAGTCCGCCAAGTGCTGTAAGCCTCGCAATAGGCTGCAAAGGGGCCGATATCGAGCACGCTCAGCAGCCGCAAATGGTGCAACTGTGGACCAGCACGCAACCACTCTTCGCGTGCATAGGCTGAAAGCCAATCCGGCGGCGCAGGCGGCTCTGCTTCGACCGTCGGCTGTGGCTCGGGGCGCAAGCGCCGCTTGCCTGGGTTGCCGCGCAACTTTGCAAGCTCGAACGGGACCGGTGAGTTCGACATTGCGGCTTCTCCACACGGATTGGCAGAGTCTTTCCCACTTACGAGGGGAAAGCGAGGCATTCTCGCGGGCCTCAATGGGACTACTAGATAGTTAATTTATCCCGGCCATTTCCGGTCAACTGCGGCGGCTGACGTTGGAGCGCCGCCGCGGTCGGAAATGGATGGATTGTTACCTGTCGAACCCGCCCCCCCGACGGCTTTGAGCGGAACCACGCCCCCCGACAAAAACCATCTTGCGGCGCAGCTACGGAACAACACTACAGTAAAGAAAATCGCGGAACGAAACGGCGGGCCAGTCCTTTCCCGCTATTGGGAGGTGCCCATGACTGCTCAGGCTAGAGAAGGCGCGTGTGCGTTCGCTTGGCGGAACTACTTGCTGGTCCACAGCGATCTCAGTGAGAACGATAGCAGGCGTTCCGACCTTTATCGCTACGTCACCAATCTTTCT
Source organism: Bradyrhizobium sp. AS23.2 (assembly GCF_001908185.1). Taxonomy (GTDB): domain Bacteria; phylum Pseudomonadota; class Alphaproteobacteria; order Rhizobiales; family Xanthobacteraceae; genus Bradyrhizobium. Next base: position 1,456 of record NZ_LGHM01000103.1, on the reverse strand, counting down.
GATACCGGCGAATATGATTTCAATCTCCTGCAAGTTGCGGCAGTCGTTTACTTGAAGAAACTAGACGAATTGCATGACGCACGAGGTGCGAGCCTGGCGGCTGATCAAGCTTTGGCCGAGCGGTTAGAAGCGCGCAGTGGGCAACTCGAAACCTAGCTTTGAGGCCTAAAACCAGAGCAGAAGGAGCGAACAGCATGGCAGACAATATCTCTAACTCAAACCCCTTCGCGCGCGACCCACAACGGCCCACCGCCGCATTGACAGCAATGGGTATGAATGCCCTGAAGCCAATTATGCATTTTCAAGTCTCGATGCTGAGAATGTGGGCCAACAGCATCGAGCGGTTCGCAGGCAGCTACGAAAAGGGATTGGAGGAAACCAAGACGACTCTCGAGGAACCATCAGACAAAGGGAAAAGCGCCGCGTAAATCAAGGCGCTAGGAGGACCCCGAGTGGGATCATGAGCTAGCAGCTATGATCGACCGCTGGGTTCAGCTGTAGGATCGTCTTCCGGTCGCCGTGACCAGCGTGAAGCGGGAGTCTGGCCCCATCAATCCCACGCTTGTCTTTACGGCCCAAAGGCTGACGTTCCGTATGGTAGATGAGAAGTCTCGCTTCGAAAATGACGCTTGAAATAGCTGTCTGCCAGTACAACGAGTCGGCTCGCTTATATCGGCCGACGAAACCGCCGTCGCTGTCAGGAGCTAGATGGTCTCCCTCTCGCGGAACCGATCACTTCGTTCCGTGTATGAACGCTTGCATTTCCTCTAGCGTGAGTTTGCCATCTTTGTTGGTATCCATTGCCTTGAAAATTCGTTCGTGAGCCGCCTGAAACTCCTGCAGTGAGATCGTCCCATCGCCGTCGGCGTCCATCAGCGCGAACATCATGCGCATCATAAAGGGTGGTCCCATCGCGCCTCCACCCATCATGCCGCGCCCCATCATACGCCCCATCATGCCACTGCCCATCATGCTTTCGTGCCCCATCGCGCCCGCGCCTTCCTGGCCCATGGGATGCGATTGCATTTGTTGCTGATCTGGTTGGGGTGCCATTTGGTCCTGTGCAAAGGCACCGGCAGTGCCGTACGCCAGAATGAGAGCAGATGTAATGAGTCCGAGGATGCGACTTTGCATTTGAAAAACTCCTCAAAAGCGTCACCAAAGTCCGATCAATCCCCCCAAGCGATTTTGATCCTATCACTTTTCACCAAGGCAACCGCTATCAGGATAGTTGGGCTTTTGGCCCGTCGGAACCAGGACGCAGAACGCGCGCGCTGGATCGCGTGCAGGCCCGCTTCGGGTCTTGGTTGTGTGCAAACGGGTAGGTCGGCACGCGGCCGTGGTCGCCAATCATTGCAGGCGGCTGATGTTCTCGCGTCGGATCGTCCAATGACCGGCCAAAGTGGGTATCGCGACGCGGTTTTGCGCTTTTGGACGCACTTTCCGGCCTTCAGGC
>NZ_LGHM01000102.1 GCF_001908185.1 Bradyrhizobium sp. AS23.2 | reverse complement strand
GGGCGCAGCTTCTGCGGCAGCAGCGCCGGCGGCGCCTGCCGTGATCGTTCTGCGCCCGCTGCGGCCGCGCGAAGAGCTGTTCATCGTCCGGTCGGCCTGCGGCGCCGACATCCGCACGCTGTGCGCGGGCGTCCAGCCCGGCGGGGGCCGCATCGTGCAATGCATCGCGAACAACGCTGCGTCGCTGTCACCGGCCTGCAAGGACGTGCTCGCCCCGTTTGCTGCGCGATAAGACCGCGCACGTTTACGCGCCAAGACGCGCGACTATGACCGGCGGCGCGCGCGAGTGAATTTTCGCGCGCCTGCCGGGACTAACCCTTTGCCGAGATCCGATTTCGATCGCGCCAAGACCGGAACAAGCCCGGAAGAAGGACGTGGTTCACTGCCGTCGTTGTCCGCAAGCCGGTTCCAGCGGTCCGCCGCACCACCGTGCTGGTGAACGGGGTCTGGGTGAAGCGCTGCGTCTGACACGCGGATGGCCAAGCCCGCACGGTTTGGCTATGTTCCGACCTGACGGTTTCCGGCACGCGCCACACAGCGTGTCCGGATGCGAGCTGTGGCGTGCCTCGCCTTGTCGATGATTCCGCTGGCGCCGGACGCCGGAGCACATTAGGCTACCCCTAAATAGTAAGTATACTGTCAATTAGGGAGGCAGACGTTGCGGATCGCCGTGATCGGCGGAGGGCCCGGCGGGCTCTACTTCGCCTATCTCTGGAAGAAGCGTCACCCCGAGGATCAGGTCGACCTGTTCGAACAGAACCCGGCCGACGCGACCTGGGGCTTTGGCGTGGTGTTCTCCGACCAGGCGCTGGAATTCCTGCGCGTCGACGACCCCGAAACGGTCGACGCGATCGCACCGCATATGGAAAGCTGGGAGAACATCACGCTCAGCCTGCACGGCGACAGCATCGCCATCGACGGCGTCGGCTTCTCCTCGATCGGACGGCTCGAGCTCCTGAGGTTCCTGCAACAGCGCGCGCTCGATGCCGGCGTCACCCCGCGCTTCGACACGCTAATTCAAGCGATCGACCAGCTCAACGGCCATGACCTGATCGTCGCCGCCGACGGCCTGAACTCGCTGGTGCGCCGCGCCTTCGAGGGCGATTTCGGCACATCGCTGTCCTACTCCTCCAACAAGTTCGTCTGGTACGGCACTTCGAAGTACTTCGACACGCTGTCGCAGACTTTCGTCAAGACCGACCGCGGCGCCTTCAACGCCCATCACTACCGCTACTCGCCGACCATGAGCACGTTCCTGGTCGAATGCGACTACGCGACCTGGCACGCCTACGGCTTCGCCTACAAGGACGTCGAGCAGTCCAAGGGCGTTTGCGAGGAGGTATTTGCAGACACGCTCGGCGGCCACTGCCTCGTCTCCAACAAATCGGTCTGGCGCAACTTTCCCTGGGTCTGGAACGAGCATTGGTCCTTCAAGAACATGGTGCTGATCGGCGACGCCCTGCACTCGGCGCATTTCTCGATCGGCTCGGGCACGCGGCTCGCGATCGAGGACGCCATTGCGCTGGTCAAGGCGCTGGAATCGGACGCGCATCTTTCGACCGCGCTGCTTCGCTACCAGGCCGAGCGCAAACCGGTGGTACAGAAGCTCGTCGACGCCGCGCGCACCAGCGCCTTCTGGTACGAGCAATTTGCCGAGCACATGAAGCTCGACCTGATGGATTTTGCCTATAGCTACATCACGCGGTCCGGCCGCATCGACGATTCCCGGCTGCGCGCGATGTCGCCGGCGTTCATGGCGCGTTACGAGGCCGCCAAGAACGGCGGGGATGTGGAATGACCAACGAGATTCGCGACCAGGTGCCCGCCGACAGCCCGGGCGCGCGTGAGATCGGCTTTGCCGCTCCGGAAATTTACAACGCCAGCCGCGTGCTGTTCGACAATCTCGCCAAAGGCCGTGGCAACAGGTTCGCGCTCATTGGTCCGGCAGGCACACGCAGCTATGCCGAGCTTTGCGCGGAAGCTTGCCGCTGGGGCAACGGTTTTGCGTCGCTCGGTCTGAAGCGTGGCGACCGCGTGCTCCTGTTCCTGGATGACACGCCGGCCTATCCCGCCGCCTTCTTCGGCGCGGTACGCGCGGGCTTCGTGCCGCTCCTCATCAACACGCTGACGCCGCCGGACTTGCTGCAATTCTATCTCGCCGATTCCGGCGCGACCGTTGCGGTCGCGGACGCCGAGTTCTGCGCGCGCTTCAACGCGGAAGCCTGCAAGGACACGAACCTGCATACGCTGATCGTCGTGAATGGCGCGGTGGGCGATCACGCCGCGCCGGGCGCGATCGCCGCCGCAAGCTGGCTCACGCAGTTCCCGACTGACCTGGCGGAAGCCGCGACGCATCGCAACGAGATGGCGTTCTGGATGTACTCTTCCGGCTCGACCGGCCGGCCCAAGGGCATCGTGCATCTCCAGCACGACATGGCCTATACCGAGGTTGCTTTTGCGCAGAACGTATTGAAGCTGACGCCCGGCGACATCTGCTTTTCCGTGCCAAAGATCTTCTTCGCCTATGGCTTCGGCAACTCCGTCACCTTCCCATTCTCCGCCGGCGCGGCGACTCTGCTGTTGCCGGGGCAACCGAAGTCGGCATCGATCTTCGCGGCGATCGAGCAATACAAGCCGACGGTCTTCTTCGGCCTACCGACGCTCTACACCTCGCTAACCAAGGCCGAGGGCGTGCAACTGACGAACTTCTCGTCGCTGCGCATGGCGCTCTCTGCGGCCGAAGTGCTCTCGGCCGAAGTCTTCAACGGCTGGAAGAAGCTCACCGGCCTCGAGATCGTCGAAGGCCTCGGCTCGACCGAGGTGCTGCACATCTATCTCTCGAACCGCCCCGACCAGAAGAAGCTCGGCGCCGCCGGCCTACGCGTGCCCGGCTACGAAGTCGCGCTTCGCGACAAGGACGGCCGCGACGTCGGCGACAACGAGGAAGGCATCTTGTGGGTGCGCGGCGATTCCAACACGCCGCTGTATTGGAACCGGCCGGACAAATCCGCCGAGACGATCCGCGAGGGCGGCTGGATCTACACCGGCGACCGTTTCGTCCGCGACAGCGACGGCTTCCACTTCTTCCGCGGCCGCGCCGACGATCTCATAAAAATCTCCGGCCAGTGGGTCTATCCGCTCGAGGTCGAGCTGTGCCTCGCCGACCACCCCGACATCCGCGAATGCGCGGTGTTTGCCGCCGAACTGCCGGATCGACGGATGACGTTGAAAGCGGTGGTGGTGATGAATAATCGCGCCGTCGACGAGAGCGAGGCGGCGCGCATGCTGCAAGACTACGTCAAGGGCAAGCTGCTGCCCTACAAATACCCGCGCGAGGTGATCTTTATCGACGAGCTGCCGAAGACGGGTACGGGGAAGATTGACCGGCAGGCGCTGCTGAGGATGTGAGGGGCCACAGTCGCACTACACATTCAGTGTCGTCCCGGCGAAGGCCGGGACCCATAACACAGGGAGGAGTGGTGGCGCGTGCTGCCAACTCTGAGTCTTCGCAAAACTACTCCCTGTGGTTGGGTCCCGGATCTGCGCTTCGCTTGTCCGGGACGACGGCAGGGTGTGAGGCGCGAGCACTGCCTCAGGCCTCCCTCACCCCGCCTTCCCCAGACGCTCAAGCGCATCCTCGGCCCGCAGCGGCACCCGTGACGCCTCGTTGTTGAGATCGACGAGTTGCACCAGGAGCCCCATCAGCGCCTTGCGGTCGGCGGGCTTGAGCGGCTCCAGCATGCGCGCCTGGGCGCGCTCGACGACGGGGATGATCTCGCGCAGAATCGCCGCGCCTGATTTGGTCAGGTAGAGCAGCTTGATCCGCTTGTCCTCGGGCGCCGGCTTTCGCTCGATATAGTCCTTGGCCTGAAGCCGTTCGATCACGCTGCCGAGGGTCGAGCGGTCGAAGGCGATCACGGCCGACAGTCGCGTCGCGTCGATGCCGGGATGAGTGTGGATCGCGATCAGCGCCGCATATTGCACCGGCGTCAGGTCGAACGCCTTGCACTCCTCCATGAAGATCGAGACCGCGATCTGCTGCATTCGCCGGAACAGATAGCCCGGCGCGGCATAGACCGCGTCCATCGTGATCGGAGGAAGAGGCTTACTCGGCATCGGGCTGCTTCTCCGGCGCGGCATTGGCGAAGGCCGGCAGCGCCTTCGCCGCGGCTTCCGCCTGGAGCAGGCGCGGATAGGCCCACACATCCACGCCGAAACGGCGCGCATTGGCAAGCTGCGGCACCAGGCAGAGATCGGCGAGCGTCGGCGCATCGCCGAAGCAGAACGGGCCGGGCTCGTCCTTGACCAGCGTCTCGCAGGCCGATAGCCCCTCGCGGTTGACCCATGCCGCCCACTCCTGGACCTTCTCCTCCGCCAGACCGAGCTCGCGCAGCCGCGCCAGCACTTTCAGGTTCTGCACCGGATGGGTGTCGCAGGCGATCGCCAGCGCGAACGCCCTCACCTTTGCGCGCCGCAGCGGATCCTTCGGCAGCAGCGGCGGGTTGGGATGGGTCTCGTCGAGCCATTCGATGATCGCGACCGATTGGGTCAGCACCGCACCTGCATCATTCTCCAGCGCCGGCACCAGGCCTTGCGGATTGATGGCGAGATAGGCGGGCGCGCATTGCTCGCCCTTGCGCAAGTGATGCGGAAGGTGCTCGGCGCCAAGGCCCTTGAGATTCAGCGCGATGCGCACGCGATAGGCGGCGCTGGAGCGGAAATAGCCGTGCAACTTCATCGAGACCTCCCTGTTATTCGTCATTCCGGGGCGCGCCGAGAGGCGCGAGCTATGATGCGCAATTGCGCATCTGAGAATCCATACTCCCGATCGTGGTTATGGATTCCGGGCTCGACGCTGGCGCGTCGCCCCGGAATGACGACGGCCTTGTATATCGTTCGTCACGTTGACGCTACCTAGATCGTGAGTATACTGTCAATTAACAAAGCGAACGGGAGGCGCACCATGGAAGCCGTGACCAAGACGCCGGAACGCGAGGCGTTCTACAAGAAGATCGACGGCGAGAATCTCACCGCGCTGTGGACGGTGATGAGCGACCTGATCACGCCGGAGCCGAAAAGCGCCTGCCGGCCTCATTTGTGGAAGTTCGACGTCATCCGCGACTACATGACGGAAGCCGGCAAGCTGATCACCGCCAAGGAAGCCGAGCGGCGCGTGCTGGTGCTGGAGAACCCGGGCCTGCGCGGCCAGTCCAAGATCACGACGTCGCTCTATGCCGGCGTGCAGATGGTGGTGCCCGGCGACGTCGCACCCGCGCACCGGCACAGCCAGTCGGCGCTGCGCTTCGTGCTCGAAGGCAAGGGCGCCCACACCGCGGTGGATGGCGAGCGCACCGCGATGGAGCCCGGCGACTTCATCATCACGCCGTCGATGACATGGCACGATCATTCCAACGAGACTGACGAGCCGATGTTCTGGCTCGACGGCCTCGACATTCCCCTCGTCCAGTTCTTCGACTGCTCCTTTGCGGAAGGCTCGAAGGAAGACCAGCAGAAAATCACCAAACCCGCCGGCGACAGCTTTGCCCGCTACGGCCACAATCTGCTGCCGGTCGATGTGAAGCGGAGCTCGAAGACCTCGCCGATCTTCAGCTACCCTTACGCCCATACGCGCGAGGCGCTGGAAAAAGCCAAGACGCGCGAGGAGTGGGACGCCTGCCACGGGTTGAAGCTGAAGTTCAGCAACCCCGAGACCGGCGATTTCGCGATGCCGACCATCGGCACCTTCATCCAGCTGCTACCCAAGGGTTTCAAGACCGCACGCTATCGCGCGACCGATGCGACCGTGTTCTGTCCGATCGAAGGCAAGGGCCGCACCCGCATCGGCGATCAGACCTTCGAATGGGGCCCGCGCGACCTGTTCGTGGTGCCGAGTTGGCAATGGGTCACGCACGAGGCCGAAGAGGACGCCGTGCTGTTCAGCTTCTCCGACCGCCCGGTGCAGCAGAAGCTCGACCTGTTCCGCGAGGATCGCGGGAACGCGTGACGAGCTCGTAGGGTGGGCAAAGGTGCACTTGCGCCGTGCCCACCATTGCCCGACACGTGAAATAGACGCGGTGGGCACGCTTCGCTTTGCCCACCCTACGGCTGCGGTGATTGCAGCTACCGCCAGTGCAGCAGCCGCGTCTCCAGCCAGTTGATCACCTTCCCCACCGCCAGCCCGAAGACCGACAGGATTACCACGCCCGCGAGCAACTGATCCGTCTGCATCAGATTGCCCGCCTGCAGCACGAACGCGCCGATGCCGTACTGCGCGCCGATCATCTCGGCACTGACGACGAGCAAGAGCGCGACCGAGGCCGTGATGCGGAAGCCGGCGAGGATCGCGGGCAATGCGCCCGGCCAGATCACCTTGCGCACGATGGTGGTGAAGGGAACGTTGAAACTCTGTGCCATGCAGATCAGGTTGCGCGGCACGGCATCGACGCCGCTATAGACCGAGATCGCCGTCGAGAAGAACACACCTAGCGCAATGGTCGCGATCTTCGGCTCTTCGCCGATGCCGAGCCAGAGGATCAGGAGCGGCAACAGCGCGATCTTCGGGATCGGGAACAGAGCCGAGATGAAGGTAATGCCGACGCTGCGCGCGAGCCGCGACAGGCCGATGGCGAAGCCGACGGCAACACCGGCCGCCGTTCCCAGCAACCAGCCGACGCCGATCCGCAGCAGCGAAGCGGACAGATGCTGCCAGAGTGCGCCTGACATCGCGAGCTCGTAGATCGCCCGTGCGATCGCCGAAGGCGCCGGCAGGAACAGCGGATTGACCAGGCTGGCGCTGCCGGCCGCCTGCCAGATCGCGATGACGAGGGCGAGCGCGATCCAGCCGCCGAAACGGCTGCCGGCAGGCACGAAGCCCGCGCCGCGAAAGCGGACACGCCGGGTCGCGTCGTCCTTTGCAGGTGTTTCCGCCGCCGGCGCGCGATCAAGCATGCTGGACCTCGCGTTCGGCATCGATCGCCTCGTTGCGGATCAGCGACCAGATCTGATTCTGGAGCGCGAGCAGCTTTTCACGCGCCGCCGCCTCGCCACGCGCCGCCCGCGTCATCGGCACGGTCACGACTTCGCGAATGCGCCCCGGCCGCCGCGACAGGACCACGATGCGGTCGGCAAGGCGCGCGGCCTCTTCGAGATTGTGAGTGACGTAGACCGCGCCCATGCCGCCGTCCGCGAGCAGGCGGACGAAGTCCTCCATCAGGAGCTCGCGCGTCTGCGAATCCAGCGCCGATAGCGGCTCATCCATCAGGAGAATGGCAGGCTTGACCGCAAGCGCGCGCGAAATGCCGACGCGCTGGCGCATGCCGCCCGAGAGCTGTTTTGGGTAGGTCTTGCGGAAATCGGTCAGACCGGTGCGGCGCAGGGCATCGTCGACCAGCGCGCGGCGCTGCGTAGCCGAGAGCTGGGTATGCAGCAGCGGGAATTCGACGTTCTCCTCGACCGTCGCCCAGGGCAGCAGCGCAAAATCCTGAAACACGAAGGTGAGCGGATTGAGACTGTCCGCCGGTGGCGCGCCGCGCAGCTCGGGCGCGCCCGAGGTCGGCTGCAACAGCCCGCCAAGGATCGACAGCAGTGTGCTCTTGCCGCAGCCAGACGGCCCGACAATCGCCACCACCTCGCCGGCGCCGACCGTGAAGGAGATGTCGTCGAGCACGGCGAGATCGCCAAAGCGATGGGTGATGTGGTTGGCGATCAGGTCCATCGGCTGTCCCCTGCTCTCGATCCGTCATCCTGAGGAGCCGCGAAGCGGCGTCTCGAAGGATCGACGGCCCGGATGCCGCCCGGCCGGGCATCCTTCGAGGCTCGCTTCGCGAGCACCTCAGGATGACGGGTTTGGAAAGGCGCGCGAAGCATCAATCCGCCTTCACATAATCCTTGGCGATGATCGAATTGGCATCAAAGCCCTTGTCGGCGAAGCCCTGCTCCCGGAGCCATTTGATCTGGTTGTCGACGTTCTTGACGTCGAGCTTGCCGTCGGGATCGATATAGGCGCAATTGCCGACCACCTGCTCGAGCGGCAGGTTGGTGTACTTTGCGATGATCTCCAACAGCGGTTTTGTCTGCTCGTTGACCGGCGCGACGCCGTCCTTCATCGCGGCGAGGATGACGTCGTGATATTCGCGATCGGCCTTTGCGAGGGCGACGAGCAGCTTCGTCACCAGCGCCTTGTTGGTCAGCGTCTTCGGCGAGGCGAACACCGCGCCCAATTGCCAGGGCGTTTCGTCGCCGACCCAGCCCAAAAACTTCGCGCCGCCCTCATCCATCAGCTTTCGCGCGGTGGAGACAGGAAGCAGCGCCGCATCGACCGTCTCGCCCTTCAGCGCAGCGGCCGCGTTCGACAGCGATTGCAGCGGCACGATCTTCACGTCCGCGAGCTTGAAGCCGTATTTGTCGGCGAGCAGGCCGAGTGAATAGTGGAAGCTTGATCCGACCTGCGTCACCGCGACGCGCTTGCCCGCGAGGTCCTTCGGCGTCTTCAGCCCGGCCGCATAGGCATTGTTGCTAGCAAAATAGCCGATCAGGGGATAGCCGGCCTTCTCGCGGCTCATGCCGCCTATCACCTTCAGCACGCCCTTGCCGGCAAGATTGTAGAGGCCGGCCGTGAACGCGGTGACGCCGAAATCGACGTCGCCCGAAGTGGTCGCAACCGCGATCGGCTGCGCCGCATCAAAGAACTTCAGCTCGACGTCGAGGCCGGCCTCGCGAAAGTATCCCTTGTCCTGTGCGATGAAGACGGGCGCGGAGGACGACAGGCGGAGCACGCCGATCTTGGCCTTCAGCGCGTCCTCGGCCTTCGCCGTGCCCATCGCCATGATCGCCACCAGGCCCGCAAGTGCGAGCCGCGCAATTCCGATCATCCCGTCTCCTCCGTCGTATTTCTCTCGGTCGTTCTGTTGCAGTCCGTTACAGGCCCTCGGGGACGGGCTGGTCCCGCCCGATGAAGGCGCCCTGTTGTTTCAACGTTTCCTGCAATTTTTCAACCGGGATGTCACGCGGGTTCCGGTTTCCGGAGAGCGCCAGCACTGCTGCGGAACCGGCCGCCTCCCCCATCACGAAGCAGGCGCCGGAGACCCGCGCCGCCGACTGGCCCTCATGGGTCATCGAGGCGCAACGGCCGGCGACGAGAAGATTGTCGACGCCCTCGGGCAGCAGCATCCGGTAGGGCAGCTCGTTATAGCCGCGCGATTCCGGAATCGGCGGGAAGGTGAAGACGACATCGCCGGGAACATGGGCCTCGATCGGCCAGCCATTGACGCCAATCGAATCCTCGAAAGAGGCACAGCCGAGCACGTCCTCGCCGCTGAGCTGGTAGCCGCCCTTGATGCGGCGGGTTTCGCGGATGCCGAGCTGCGGCGGCAGGTCGACGATGTAGGACTTCTCGAAGCCCGGCACGGTGCGCAGGAATTCGAACGCGGCGCGCGCCTGCTTGCGGCCCTCGATCTCGCCGCGGGTGAGATCGTCGGGCTCGATGCCGTTGATGGCATGGCCGTCCTCGCGCGCAACTTGCGTGAAATTCACCCGCCATTCGATGCCGGACTTCTGCGGCCGCACGATCGCGCTCTTGCGCGGGAATTTATGCGTGCCGGCGGCGATGGCCTTCTCCATCAATTGCGGGATCGTGCGCCAGGCATCGCCCGCCTTCTCGGGATCGATGCCGTTGAGACGGAGCATCATCGAGGGGTACATTGGATGACCGTGTTCATCGCCGACCTCGAACGGCGCGCCGGCCCAGACCGCGAGATCGCCGTCGCCGGAGCAGTCGATGAAGATCTCGGATCGTACCGCCTGCCGGCCGGCCTTGGTCTCGACCATCAGGGCGTTGATGCGGCGATCAGCGCCCATCACCACGCCGGCGCCGAGCGCGTGGAAGAGGATGTCCACCTTGTGGCTTACCAGAAGTTCATCGGCCGCGATCTTGTAGGCCGCGGTGTCGTAGGCCTGCGCAAAGACCTTGCCGAGGATCAGATGCGGCGCATTGAGGCCGTTCAGGCGGTCGATCCGCGCCAGCAGCTCGGACGCCATGCCCTGCACCAGCCGGTGGGCCTGGCCGTAGACATTGCCATGCAGGCCGCAGAAATTGGTGACGCCGGCAGCGGTGCCCATGCCGCCAAGAAAACCGTAGCGCTCGATCAGCAGGGTCCGCCGTCCCGCCCGCGCTGCGGAAGCCGCCGCCACGATGCCGGCCGGCCCGCCGCCGAGAACGACGACTTCATATTCGCCGTAGAGCGGCACCTTTCGTGCCGGTTCTTCGATCATCGTGGCCCGCATGGCGCGTCCGCTCCCAAAATCCTTTGCTCGAGGCGACTATGAATTAACGCGAGCCGGGCTACAATCCACCTAAATACGCGATCAGCTTTCTCGAATCGCGAAAGGTCGAGATGGACATTCTGGTGAACCTTCAGGCGTTTCTCGCCACCGCGGATGCGGCCGGCTTCTCCGCCGCCGCGCGAAAGCTCGGCGTCTCGACCTCGGTCGTCGCAAAGCGCGTGACGCAGTTGGAGACGCGGGTCGGGACGTCACTGTTTCATCGCTCGACCCGGCAATTGCGACTCACCGAAGCCGGGCAGCGCTACGTGCATCGCGCGCGCGGTGTCGTCACCGATGCCACGGACCTTCTCTCCCGCATGGGCGAGAAGGGCCACGATCTCGTCGATCACCTCCGCATCAAGGCGCCGACCTCGCTGACGGTGGCGCACCTCGCCGAGGCCTTCAGCGCGTTTCAGACGCAGAACCCGCGGCTGAAACTCGAGATCGTCCTGATCGATCGTCCCGTCGATCCCGTCACCGAAGGCTTTGACATCGCCATCGGCGCCTTCCCGCATTCGTTCGGCGGCGTGGTCGACGAGCCGCTGTGCCCGCTGAAGCGGCTGCTCTGCGCTTCACCGGCCTATTTGAAGAAGCACGGAACACCAAAGCATCCGCGCGATCTCGTCGATCATCGTTGCCTCAGTTTCCTGCCGACCGGCCCCGAATGGATTTTCGACGGACCACGCGGCCGCATCAGCATCCAGGTCAGCCCGCTGCTCTCCTCCAACGAGGGGCATGTGCTGGCGCGCAGCGCGATCGCCGGCAACGGCATCGCACTGTTGTCGCACTATCTGGTTGCTGATGCGCTGCGCGACGGGACGCTCAAGCCGGTGCTGCGCGATTTCCCAATTCCCGAGCTGTGGATCAAAGCTGCGATCCCCGAGCGGCGACGGAATGCAGCCGCGGTGCAGGCACTGCTCACCCTGCTGAAAACGTCACTCGCACCGTCGCTGTAAGCCTTGCCGCGCACTCGTCACAATATGGCAGTTGCTCTCGTAGGGCGGACCTGAGAGAAGGGCCGCCATGGATTCGACATTCGTGAAATTCGCGTCGCCCGCTCTCGTCGCACTCGCGATCTCAGCCGCTCCCGCCGCAGCCCTGGAGCAGAACTGCCGCTTCATCCAGGCCAAGGCCGATCGCGAGGCCTGCTACAAGCAGCAGGAGGAAGAGCTGGCCGCGAGACGCAAGCCCGCCGCGCCAGCCGACAAGAGCAGCACGCTTCAATCGCTGCAGCAGATGCGGCAGGACGACGACGCCGTCTATCGCAGCATCAGCAACATCTGCCGCGGCTGCTGAGCGGCTAGCGCTCAGCCTTTCCCGCCGCCCCAATTCGCGGCCCGCTTCTCGGCGAACGACGCCAGTCCTTCCGCCGCCTCCGCGCTCTGGCGCTTGACCGAATGCAGGTGCACGAGCCGCGTGTACGCCGCATCGTCCACCGCCATTCCGCCGAACGAGCTCTCCAACGCAAGCCGTTTGGTCTCTGCCATCGCCTCCGGCCCGTTGGCAAGCAGTTGCTCCACCACCTTGGCACCTGCGGTGTCGAGATCGGCAAGCGGCACCACCTCATGGACGAGACCGATGCGACGGGCGTCCTCGGCGCCAAAGCGCTCGCCGGTGAGCGCGTAGCGGCGTACCTGGCGCACGCCGATCGCGTCGCAGAGCTGCGGGATGATGATGGCGGCGGTCAGGCCCCAGCGCACTTCGGTGATGGAGAACAGGGCGTTGTCCGCCGCGATCACGACATCGCAGGCCGCGATCACGCCGGTGCCGCCACCAAAACAGCCGCCCTGCACCAGCGCGACGGTCGGGATCGGCAATGTATTGAGCCGCTGCACGGCCTCGAAGGTCGCCCGCGACGCCGCCTCGTTCGCCTCTGCCGATTGCGGCCGAACGCCGTTGATCCATTTCAGATCGGCGCCGGCCTGGAAGTGCTTGCCATTGCCCCGGAGCACGACGACGCGAAGGTTGGGCTTCTTGCCGAGATCGTCCATGGCCGCCAGCACACCCGCGATCAGCGCGCCGTCATAGGCGTTGTTGACCTCGGGCCGGTTCAGGGTGACGGTCGCGACCCCGCGCGCATCGAGGGTCCACAGGACGGGGCTGGCGGTCATCGGCGTTCCTCCGGTCAGTTTTGTTTGCCGCGCACTATGGCCGATCCCGCGCGCCCCGATCCATATCTTTCCGGCGTGGGGCGGTCGCGCCCATCGCATGGCGGCTTGTGTCATGCTGGCGCCGGGCGGCAGCCAGGGGATTAGAGACGGGACATCACATGCGCATCTGCATTTTCGGCGCGGGCGCCGTCGGCAGCCACATTGCGGTACGGCTGGCGCGTGCCGGCCATGAGGTCTCGTGCGTGATGCGGGGCGCGCATCTGGAGGCCGTCCGCGCGGGAGGCCTCAAGCTGCGCGTCGGCGATTCCGAGGTCTCAGCCAAGGTGAACGCCTCGGGCGATCCGGCCCAGCTCGGCCCGCAGGACGTCGTGATCAGCACGCTGAAGGCCACCGCGCTTCAGGGGCTGGTCGCCAGCATCAAGCCGCTGCTCCAGGACGACACCGCGATCGTGTTCGCACAGAACGGCATTCCCTGGTGGTACGGCATCGGCCTGCCGCCGCGGCACCCCACCCCGCCCGACATTTCCTTCCTCGACCCGGGCGGGCGCCTGCGCGCCTGCATCCCGAAGGAGCGGATCATCGGCGGCGTGATCTTCTCCTCCAACGAAGTCGTCACGCCGGGCGTCGTGCAAAACCTCACGCCGGACCGCAACCGCCTGCTGATCGGTGAATGCGACGACCGCAATTGCGAGCGGATTACAAAATTTCGCGGCGTGCTGAACGACGCACGGCTGGAATCGCCGCCGGTGGCCGAGATCCGCGAAGCGATCTGGTCAAAGCTGCTGACCAACATGTCGCTGTCGGTGCTGTGCCTGCTGACCGGCCAGACCGCGCGCGGCGTGCGCGACGACCCCGCCTTCGCCGAGGTCATTCCGCGCATGCTGAACGAGGCCAACGACATTGCCCAGCACTTCATCCCCGAGGTCAAGCGCGTCACGCGCGGCGGCCCCGCACCCAACCACAAGCCGTCGCTGCTGCAGGATTACGAGCTCGGCCGCACCATGGAGATCGACGTGCTGGTAAAGGCGCCAGCCGCTTTCGCACGCACTGCCGGCCTGTCGACGCCGACGCTCGATCTCATTGCCGCGCTCGCGATCCAGAAGGCGCGTGACAAGGGACTCTACGCCGCGTGAGTCTCAGGCGATCTCGACGATCCAGACGGCGAGCGTGTCGAGCACCTCTGCAAGCGCCTCCTCGTTGGAGCGGCCGGACTTTTTTAGCACCGCGAAGGAATGATCGCCGCCTGCGATCTCATGCAACTTCGCCTTCGGACCGAGCGTCTCGATCACGGGCTTGAGGTAGCCGGGATCGGCAAGCCCATCGCGCGTGCCTTGCAGGAACAGCATGGGGACTGCGATGCTGGCGAGGTGCTCGGCGCGCTCGGTCGACGGCTTCTTGTCGGCATGCAGGGGAAAGCCGAGGAACGCGAGCCCCTTCACACCCGGCAACGGCGCCTTTGACTGCGCCTGCGATGTCATGCGCCCGCCGAACGACTTTCCGCCTGCGACCAGCTTCAGTCCGGGGCAGAGCCGCGCCGCCTCCTCGACCGCTGCGCGGATGGTGGCGTGCGCCACCGCCGGCTGGTCGGGGCGGCGCTGCTTGTTCTCCATATAGGGAAAATTGAACCGCAACGTCGCAATGCCGCGGTCTGCAAGGCCCGCCGCGACCTTGTCCATGAACGAATGCCGCATATCGGCCCCCGCGCCATGCGCCAGGACGTAGCAGGCGCGTGCATTGTCCGGCTGCACCAGGATCGCCGAGACCGTGCCGATGCGCTCGATGTCGAGCTTGAGCTCTTGAGTTTTGACAGCCAATGTCAGACATCCCAACAGACGCGAACCCGGCCCCTTGGTAGCGTCGCCGGCGCAGCCTGAAAACACAATAATTGCCGCGGCCGGCTGGCCTACCAAGCCGGCAAGCCGCACCAACCGAGGTAATCATGTCCTACCGCTCCTCCTGGATGACCGAAGAGCTCGACGTTTTCCGCGACCAGTTCCGGAAATATCTTGCCAAAGACCTGGCGCCGCACGCCGAGAAATGGCGCGAGCACAAGATGGTCGACCGGTTCGCCTGGCGCGGGCTCGGCGAGATGGGCGCGCTGCTGGCAAGCGTGCCCGAGGAATATGGCGGGCTGGGCGCGACCTTCGCCTATGATGCCGCCGTGCTGGACGACCTCGAAAGCACCGTTCCGGAGCTGACGACCGGCGTCTCCGTGCACAGCGCCATCGTTGCGCATTACATCCTCAATTACGGCTCGGAGGAGCAGAAGAAGCGCTGGCTGCCGAAGATGGCCTCGGGCGAGATGGTCGGCGCCATCGCCATGACCGAGCCCGGCACCGGCTCGGACCTGCAGAGCGTCAAGACCACCGCGAAGAAGCAGGGCAATTCCTACGTCATCAACGGCCAGAAGACCTTCATCACCAACGGCCAGGCCGCCGATCTCGTCATCGTGGTCGCACGCACTGGAGATGTCGGCGCCAAGGGCATCTCGCTGATCGTGGTCGAGACATCAGGCGCGGACGGTTACAAGCGCGGGCGCAACCTCGACAAGATCGGCCTGCACGCCTCCGACACGTCAGAGCTTTTCTTCGACAATGTCACGGTGCCGCCCGAGAACCTGCTCGGCAAGGAGGAAGGCCAGGGCTTTGTCCAGTTGATGCAGCAATTGCCGCAGGAGCGCCTCGCGCTCGCGGTCGGCGCCGTCGCCTCGATGGAGCGCGCTGTGAAGCTCACCACCGACTACACCAAGGAGCGGAAAGCGTTCGGCAAGCCGCTGATGGACTTCCAGAACACAGCCTTCAAGCTCGCCGAGCGCAAGACCGAAGCCATGATTGCGCGCGTCTTCGTCGACTGGTGCGTCGAGCGCCTGGTCGCCAAGGACCTCGACACCGTCACCGCGTCGATGGCGAAATACTGGTGCTCGGAGAAGCAGGTCGAGACCGCCGACGAATGCCTCCAGCTGTTCGGCGGCTACGGCTACATGCAGGAATACCCGATCTCGCGCATCTTCATCGATTCCCGCATCCAGAAGATCTATGGCGGCACCAACGAGATCATGAAGCTGTTGATCGCGCGGTCGCTGTAGGGGCTTGCTGCTTCGAGACGCCTAGGGGCAGCGGTCAGAATTGTCCGCTGCGCCTTTCTCTTTGGAAATCAGCCGAACGCCTTGTTCGGGTCACGGCGGTAATAGCGCCCGCAAGTTCGGTGAACCTCCCAATGGGCGGAGGAGAGTCACTGCTTTGCTTCCGCGCCCATCAATCCCATTAATGGCATCAAGGGTCCGACCGGAAGATATTTGTAATCCATCAAATGTTCTTTTGAGAGCGGCAGGGTTTCCATGATGGCTCGCGCCTCGTCCTCGGTCTTCGCGTCGATCAGGAAGACAACGCCCCTGCCATGCGAGTACCACTGG
This sequence comes from Bradyrhizobium sp. AS23.2, assembly GCF_001908185.1. Lineage (GTDB taxonomy): Bacteria > Pseudomonadota > Alphaproteobacteria > Rhizobiales > Xanthobacteraceae > Bradyrhizobium. The sequence goes on along the minus strand of NZ_LGHM01000102.1, from coordinate 44,125 downwards.
CGGATTTTTCCATCGAGATAGAGCTTCACGGTCTCCCGAATCTCGGACGGCATGATGGCCATGATCTGTTGGCGGGTTACGCCCTGCTTGGCAGTCAGAATGACCATCACCTCGGTGGTTTTGGGGACAACTGCGGAGGCGCTTTGGGTTTGATCTTGAGCTTGGCCTTGGGCTTGCCCGGACTGTGATTGCGCTACGGCCGCGACCGGAAGCGCTGCGGCGAGAAATGGGATTATGAATTTCATCGGCTTACCTCGTTCAGTCTGGTTAGATTCTCGGGTTTGTCGTTCTTGTGAATTTTTGAAATGGCTGCGCGAACGCGCGACGCCATTTGCCTGGAGTTCGCTGGGTGACGGCAGGCCAGTCACACAACAGGCACAAGCTAAAGCTGCCGAAGGAAGTCGATCATCGCGGCGCTGACCTCCGCAGCGCGCTCCTGCTGGGTCCAATGTCCGCAGCCTCGCAGCATGATCGTTGGACGAAGCTTCGGAACGAATGACGACTGCCTGGCAATGTCCTGTTGAAACACGGCGGCAACGAAGTCGCGGTCGCCCGCCGTGTAGAGCGCCGGAACGGTTACCGCCGCTCCACCAAAGGCGGCCAACAGATCCCAGCTGCGATCGATGTTGCGCCACCAACTGAGGGGACCGCGCAGCCCGCTGCGCGTGAATGCCTCGACATAAACATCGACATCGGACTCCGTGACCCAGACCGGCAAGGACGCAGGTTCGGATAAGAGAGCGCCCTTCCGGGGCATCATCCCCGCAGGAAACCCTCCGCCCGCTGATGGCGGTCTGTCGCCCGAGAGCGCGTAGAACTGCGCACGAAATGTTCGTCGCAGGTCACGCCCGAGCGCCGCCTCAGCCTCGGGGCCCTGGAGGAAGAGCTGGTAGAAGACCGCATTCTCGTCCCGTGGCATGAGCGTCGTCGGCGGCACCGAACCGCCAAACGCCCGCGGCCGGAACGGCGCGCTGAGCGCGATGACAGCACGGAATCGGTCGGGGCGCAGAAGCGCAGCTTGCCATGCTATCGGGGCGCCGATGTCGTGACCGGCGATCACCGCCTGCTTGGCACCCAAGGCATCGACGAGACCCACGATGTCGCCGATGTCGTGAAGAATCGTATACTTCTCCACCTCCTCCGGACGGTCGCTGCGCCCATAGCCACGCAAGTCGGGCGCCACCGCGCGGAACCCAGCCTTCGCCAGCGCCGGGAGTTGATGCCGCCAGGAATACCAGCACTCAGGAAAGCCGTGGCAGAGGATGACGAGCGGGCCGGTACCCTGTTCGGCGACATGCAAGCGGAGACCGTTCGTCTCGATCATCCGATGCGTCACCTCGGGCATCGCCGAATCCACCCAGGATGTCGGCTCTGGACCAGCCCCGCCGGGCTCGGTGGCAGCGGCGTCAAACGGCTTCGCGAGAGCCGCGCCAACGGCGAGCGCGCCGCCCGCCCACACCATGTCGCGTCGGGAAAACAGCGCGTTTCGCATTGTGTTGCTCCCTTGGTTATTGCGCATCTGGATGCCTCGGCCCTGCGAGGCTCTCGATTTAGGCGGATATACGACTGCTTCCAGCGAGCGACTATTCGCTGTAATGTTGACGGGCTATGAAGCAGAACTTCACAGTCAGGCATGGCGCCCTCGACGGCGTGGAGGCGTTCCTGAGTGTTGCGCAGCACCGCAGCTTTCGGAGAGCGGCGGCAGAACTCGGGGTGACTCCATCGGCGATCAGCCAGGCGGTGCGCGCACTCGAGGCGCGCATCGGCGCGGCGCTCTTCATACGCACGACTCGCAGCGTCGGGTTGACCGAAGCCGGCCAACGATTCCTTTCGCGCGCAAAGCCAGCCTTCGAGGAGCTGGTCACAGCAAGCGAGGTCGCGCGAGACCTCGGACAGCGGCCGGCCGGGCTGTTGCGCCTCACGGCACCGCGCGCGGTGCTGACCCATCTGAATCAGCTGATCGCATCCTTCTGCCAAACCTATCCCGAGGTCGAGGTGGAGATCGCCGCAAGCGCGGACCTCGTCGATATCGCTGCCGAAGGATTTGACGCCGGCATCCGGCTCGGCCAGTTCATCGAGGCCGACATGATCGCGGTGCGTTTGACGCCGTCGTTCCCGCTGGCGGTCGTCGGCAGCCCCGACTATCTGCGCCGGCGGCAGCGTCCGGAGCTCATCGACGATCTGCGTCGACACGCCTGCCTACGCATGCGTCGCTCGGACGGGTCGATCGCGCCCTGGTCCTTTGTCAACGGCAACGAGGCAGTCGAAGCCGTCGTTTCGGGACCTTTTATCGCCAACGACGTTCCCACGCTACTTGGCGCGGCCGTCGCGGGATTGGGCCTTGCGCAGGTGCCAGGGCCGATCGCTGCCGACGCGGTGAAAGCGGGAAAGCTGGTGGGCGTGCTGGAACGGTTCGCACCCATGGCGCCGGGCGTGTTTCTCTACTATCCCCGCTACCGAATGATGCCGAAGCTGCGTGCCTTCGTCGATCACGTGAAGGGCCGCTCGGGCTCCGCCAACAAAATCGGAATTGGTATTGATGACGGGCGAGCCGGACGGCGCAGAAGAGCCTGACGCACGAGGTGACGGGCCGAGATGGCGCTTGTCCGCTGATCGGTGTCTAAACCTTTAGGCGCCGGCGGCCGCGAATCTACGCGATCATTTCGGATGCCACCAGCGGCCGCCGATGACGACGCCTTCGGATGCGATCCTGCGATCGCCCGTCAGATGCTCGCCGACCACATCGACGTAATCGAACTGCCCTTGCCTGATCGAGATCAGCGTGGCGTCGCCGACGCTGCCGGGTTTGAGGCTGCCGAGCTCGGGGCGCCGCAGCGCCATCGCCGCGTTCACCGTGGACGCGGCAATGACGTCGGACAGCGACATGCCCATGCACAAAAACTTCGACATGGTCGTGACCTGGTCGAAGGCCGGGCCGTCGATGCACAGCATGTGGATGTCGGACGAGATCGTGTCCGGATAGAAGCCGTTGGCGAGCATGGCGCGCGCGGTCTTGAACGCGAACGAGCCCTTGCCGTGGCCGATGTCGAACAGCACGCCGCACTCGCGCGCATCCAGCACCGCCTTCTTCACGGTGCCCTGCGCGGTCGCCGGCGTGTTGGGGAACGGCCGGAACGCATGGGTCAGCACGTCGCCGGGCCGCAGGCGCGCCAGCACCTCCTCATAGCTCGGCGGCGGATGGTCGATATGCGCCATCAAGGGCATGCCGACCTCGTCGGCAACCTGGAGCGCAATATCGAGTGGCACCGTCCCCGAGGTGCCCGAGGAGTGCAGCCCCACGCGCACCTTGATGCCGACGATGAGGTCGCGGTTGGCATCCGCCACCTTGGCCGCATCAATCGGATTCATCAGCCGCAGCTCCTCGCTCTCACCGACCATGATCCGGTGCGAGAAGCCGAAGATGCCGGCATGCGAGACGTGCAAGTAGGCGAGGATGCGGACCTGGCTCGGCTCGATAACATGCTTGCGGAAGCCCGCGAAGTTGCCGGGCCCCGCGCTGCCGGTGTCCACCGCCGTGGTGACGCCGGAAAGGCGGCAAAATTCCTCGGCATCGATGCCGAGCGAGGTGCCGCCCCAATAGACATGGGTGTGAAGATCGATCAGCCCCGGCGTCACGATGTAGCGCGAGACGTCGCGCACCTCCGTGCCCGGATCCGCCTTGAGCCCGCTGCCGACCGCCGCGACCTTGCCGCCGGCGAAGGCGACATCCGTCACGGCATCGAGCTTCTGGGAGGGGTCGACCACTCGCCCCCCGCGCAGGATCAAGTCAAAAGGCATCATTGTCTCCGGATATGGCAGTGAGGCGAGATGGCTCGCGGGTAGCCGAGCAAGGAGGGAATCCTGCTTCTAGCAAGTCTTGCGCCAGGGGGCCTGCGAAATAGCGGCCGCTGCCCATGACAAAATGGCGATCCCGGGAAGACTCGAACTTCCGACCTACGGTTTAGGAAACCGTCGCTCTATCCGGCTGAGCTACGGGACCGCGGAACCCGCCGAGGGGCGGGTTCGGCCCCCTCATAGCAGAGCAGGATGCGGTTCGCCAGCCGCAAGGCGGGCCGGATCATCGTCAACCCCGACGGAGCGGCTATACAATCGCTTTCAGATCTCTCTCGGCGGAGCAGCTCACATGATCGAAAGCATCAGCGCCATCACGCTCGGCACGCATGACATGGGGCGCGCCGTGCACTTCTACCGTTCGATGGGGTTCGAGCTCCTGTATGGCGGCGAGGCCGCGGCATTCACAAGCTTTCGCGCCGGCACCGGCTATCTAAACCTGACGGCGCAGCCGGACGACAAGCGCTGGTCCTGGTGGGGCCGCGTCATCTTCCATGTTACCGATGTCGACAAGACCTACGAGCGCGCATGTGCCGCCGGATGGCAGCCGTCGACCGGGCCGCGCGATGCGGAATGGGGTGAGCGCTACTTCCATCTCACCGACCCCGACGGCCATGAGCTCAGTTTCGCGCGGCCGCTGTCCTAACCGAGTAAGTCACATCCGCTGACGCTCCCAACGCGCAAGTGGCGTTGTCGCAGCCGCTGTGGCAAGCTCGGCGTGGTTTCCTCAAGCGAGAATTGTATCTGGGTTCTAACCAGGGAGGACGACCATGGTAACCTATGTCGTGCTGGCGAACTTCACTGATCAGGGAGTCCGCAACGTCAAGGACTCGCCGAAGCGGGCCGACGCCTTCAAGGAGATGGCCAAAACGTTCGGCGTGACCGTGAAAGAGATCGTCTGGACGCAGGGACGATATGACGTTGTGACCGTTCTCGAGGCTCCAGATGAGACTGCCGCGATGTCGCTCAGCCTTAGTCTCAGCGCACTCGGCAATGTCCGCACCGAAACGCTGCGCGCATTTTCGGCAGCAGATATGACAGAGATCGTCGGCAAGATGCTCTGACGCTCAAGCCTGCGCGAGCGCACGGGACCTGGGATGGCAATCCCGGGAACAGGTTGCTCACGCCCTGATATTGTTCTCGCGCACGACCTGGCCCCAATCGGACGCAGCATGTTGGTGCCGAGCCGGACTGCGATCCGCGCCGCCGATCCCGCGATGAGATCGACATGGCCGCCGAGCACGTCGTTCATGGCCGTGCCGCGACCACGATACGGCACGAGCGTTTAAGCGCTACGTCGTCCCGAAACCCGACCCCGGCTTTCTGTATTCCGGCCGTGGTGGACTAAAGATGTCCAGCACGCGGGCGCCGTCGGATCCGGCGCGCATGGTGTGCGGCACGTTACCGGGAGTACGCCAGAAATCGCCCTTCTTCACCGGGATTTCCTCGTCGCCCTGGACGCGGATGGCGGAGCCGTCGAGCAACACGCCCCATTGCTCCTCGGGATGATGGTGCAGCGTGCCTTGGGCATGCGGCGCCAGCGTCACCACCGACAGCATCGCCTGCTCGCCAGAGAAGATGCGCGTGGTCACCCCCGCCGCGAGCTCGCGGAATAGCCCGTCACTGGCATCGTCGAGATTGTGGAATTCCTCCTTCTGGCTCACGCCATTCTCCCCTTCGCTCTCGCCTGATCAGGATTTGCCGTAGGAACCCTGGTAGCGGCCTTCGCGGATCGCCTTCAGCGTCTCCTCCTCGCGCGCGACCTGGGCACGCACCGCCCCGAGCAGCGCCGCGGCGCCGGCAGCGGGAAACGACACCACGCCATCCTCATCGCCGACCACGATGTCGCCGGGCGAGATCACGCTGCCGCCGATCGTAACAGGCACGTTGATCTCGCCGGGACCGTTCTTGTAGGGGCCGCGATGGATCACCGCGCGGGCATAGCAGGGGAAATCCGACGCGGCGAACGCCGCGACATCGCGGATCGCGCCGTCGATGACATAGCCTTCCGCTTTGCGCCATTCGGCGATGTTCTTCATGATCTCGCCGACCAGCGCTCGCGTCTCGTCACCGCCGCCATCGACCACGATGACGTCGCCGGGACCAACCAGCTCGAGCGCGCGGTGGATGGCGAGATTGTCGCCGGGACGGGTGCGCACCGTGAAGGCCGTCCCCACCAGCTTGCCGCCGCGATGATAGGGCTTTAGCCCCACCGCGCCCGGCAGCCGGGCGAGATTGTCTGATATGACCGAGGTCGGCGCGTTCCGAAAACCCTCGATGATGTCGGCCGGCGGCTTTGGCACGCTGCTCGCAGCGATGGTGATGCTCATCGGTTCAGTCCTTCCGCGATGTGTCTCAGTCGGCGTGCGCCCGCGCCTTCGACGGCAGAAGCCGGAAGGCGCGTCCCTCCCTCATCCACGCCGCGCGCTCATCGCGCAACAGCGTGCGGCGGACTTTTCCGGAATCATCGCGCGGCGGGGCGCTGACGATCTCGAAACTCTCGGGGTGCTTGTAGCGGCTGAGCCTGTCCTTGAGGAAATCCGCCATGCCGTCCGCAATCGCCTGTCCATCCGCGTCCGGCTCCGGCTCGATGATGGCGTGCACGCGCTGGCCCAGCTCCGGATCGGGCAATCCCACCACGACGCAGGACCGCACGCCGGGGCACTCGGAGACCGCGGCCTCGACCTCGGCCGGATAGATGTTGGCGCCGCCGCGCAGCACCATGTCGGCGAGGCGGTCGCCGAGATAGAGGTAGCCTTCGGCGTCCAGCCTGCCAATATCGCCGAGCGATTCCCAGCCGTCAGCGCGACGCTTCGGCTCGGCGCCGAGATAGTGATAGGTGGCATCCCTGCCGTCATTGTTGAGGAAATAGATCTCGCCGGTTTCGCCCGGCGCGACGTCGTTGCCGTCCTCGCCGATGATGCGCAGCTTCGCCATTTCGCCGATCTTGCCGACCGAGCCCTTGTGCGTCAGCCAGTCCGTACCGGAGATGATGCAGGAGCCCTGTCGCTCGGTGCCGCCATAGAGCTCCCAGACGCGCTCCGGCCCCAGCCAGGCGATCCAGTTTTCCTTCAGCCAGGGCGGCATTGGAGCTGCCATGTGGAACACGGTCTGCAAGCTCGACACGTCGTGGGCGTTACGCACGTTCTCCGGCAGCGCCCAGATCCGGTGCATCATGGTCGGCACGAAATTGACCCATTGCACGCGCTCGCGCGCGATCAGGCGCAGCGTCTCCTCGGCGTCAAACTTGACGAGGCCGGTGAGCTTGCCACCGCCGAACAACGCATAATGCGACACGATGAACGGCGCATTGTGATAGAGCGGGCCCGGATTGAGCAGCGAAGCGCCGAAGGGCATGTTGAGCGGCAGCGCGGCCACCGTGTCGGTCACTGCCGGATGATGATCGAGGATCACCTTCGGCCGGCCGGTCGAGCCGCCGCTGGTCATGGCTTTCCAGTAGCGCGCCACCGGCGGATTGAGCGGCTCGTCCGAAAAACCTTCCGGCGAGAAATCCGCAGGCAAGCGGTTCGGCGCGTTCCAGTCGGCCTCGCCGCCAACCACCAGCGCCGGCTTCAGGATGTCGAGCACGGCAGCGGCTTCGCCGCGCGGCAGCCGCCATGACAGCGAGGTCGGCGTCGCGCCGCACTTCCACACCGCGAAGCTGGTCTCGAAGAACGCATTGCCGTTAGGAAGGCCGATCGCGACGAAGTCGCCGGGCTTGACGCCCTTCGCCGCGAACGCCCGCGCGCGCCGGTTGGCACCGCGCTCGAGTTCGTTCCATGTCAGCGTATCCTGCCCATGTTGGACGGCGATCGTGCCCTCGGGTTTGCGTTGAGTGTACCAGCTCGGCACATCGGACAGGGGCAGCAGCATCAGGCGTTTCCACTTCGTCTTCTTGGCGTCGCCTCACGATGAGGCACGTCGCAAGACGAAGTGTAACAGCCGGAGCCGAGCCTTCAAGATATCTGCCTTCAAGACGTCCGCATCAGCGCTCCGCCCCGCAGCCCGGAATATCGAACAGCGCCGCGAGCCCGCATGTCGAGGTCAGCATCTTGTCGCCGTCATGGCCGACGCCGGCAACATCCCAGACCCGATGATTGGGCGTGCCGTGGTCACGCTTCGCCATCGCGTCGGCGTAGGCATGGCCGCGGAAGTAGCGATAAGGCCCTTGCGCCTTTGCCATGCAACTCTTGTCAAGCGCGGGATGCTCGGGGTTGGTGTCGAGCGTGCCGAGCAGATAGATCACCTCGCGCTCGACATAGCGCTTCTCGAGCGCGACTGGCGTTGCGTCCGCAAGATAGGGCGGACGCTGGTCCATGCCGTATTTCCAGTTGTTGAAGCCCGGGCAGGATGCGGCGATGGCCTGCACCGGCCGCGTGTCGCTGAAATAGGCGTAGGACGAGGGATTCGCAACGACGTAGCGGACGTCGATGTGCTGGCGCGACAGCGTCGCCTCACCCTTGCCGGCGATGGCGTAGCGCTGCGCGACCTGGCCGCCGCCGGAATGCCCGGCGACCACGACCTGCTTCAGGTTCGGAAAGATGCGCCGGTCGGAGAGTTTTGCGAGGATCGCGTCGAGCGCCTCGAAGGAAGAAACCGGATTCGGCGCGAGCGCGGCATCGCCGCCCTCCCATCCCTCCAGCGACCAGCGCAGCGTGTCCGCGGATAGCTTGTGCGCTTCGATATCGATCTCTGCCAAAAACTGCGGCACGATCATGAGCGCGCTCTTGCCGTCGTCGCCCGCGGCGACCTGCGCGGTGTGGGCTGACATATAATATTCGTCGGCATTGCGCAGTCGTCCGTGCAGCACAATGATGGCGCGCGAGATCGCCGGCAGCGGCATCGACCAGTCGCTGGAGAGATAGAGCGGCAGAATTCCCTGGCCGCCAACCGAAAGCCGCGCGTCGGCAATCGCTCTCACCGGCTTGCGGTTGGGCGCATTCTCGTCCGCGGCGAACGTGCGGCCGCACACCAGCGCGAACGCGATTGCGGCGAAATAGGCCAGCGCTCTCATGACGGACATTCCCCTTCAAATTCAGACCGATAAACTCTAAGCGCATCATGTGCCGCGCGGCTGTGACTCCCGGGTCACGTCAAGCAAAAAATGTCAGCAATACAGCCATGAAATTCCCGAGTTCCATGGGTGACAAATCAGCCATAAAGGGGCAAAAATCCGCCTCGACTCAATTGGGGTTGAGTTTTGCAAGGAATGCTCTCGTAGAATGTCATCCGTGTTCGCATCGCGTCGCGCGGCGCTGCTTCTCGTTACCGCGGCAGGTTTCTTTCTGCTGACGCATTCGTACGCGCATGCGCAATGGTGGAAGCGCGCACCGGTCGACTTCGAGGAATGCGCCGACGCCGCCGAGAAATCTTCGACCAAGGCCGAGAAAACGGCCGCGCTTGCCGAATGCAACGCCAAGTTTGCCGGCCGCCGCAAGGCCGGCGGCGGCTACACCTACTACGACTTCCTGCAGGATCGCACCTTCGACATCGCCGGCCCCAACCCGACGCCGGAAGAGCAGAAGAAGATCGACGAGTCCTACACCGCTTACCTCGCCAATCAGCGCCGCAGCAATGAAGCGGCCGAAGCCGCCGCGCGCCTGCAGCGCGAGCAGCAGGAACAACAGGCGCAAAAGCTTCAGCAGGTCGCGCTGCGAACGGAAACCGAGCGCGTGCCCGTCCCGGTCGAACGGCCAAAGGTCCAGCAGCGGCCAAAGGGCGCGCCCTGCACCAAGGGCTCATTCTCCTGCGAATGGCCGCGGCTGTCGGAAAGCTTGAACGACCTGATGAAGTTGTTCAGCCCGACACCAAGCAAGCCGGCGAAGAAGGGGTAAGCTGAGGCGCCCCAGGTCGGGGGCAGCCCCAAGTGAGCGCAGAGTGATGTGATTGGCATTCCGCCGCCACTCCAAACTCCGCTGTCGTCCCGGACAAACGAGCGAAGCGAGTGCAGATCCGGGACCCATAATCCCAGGAAGTGGTCGTAACGCGAGCTGCCAACCACGAGTCTTCGCCAAACTTCTCCCTGTGGTTATGGGTCCCGGATCTGCGCTTCGCTTGTCCGGGACGACAGCGGAGGGTGCGGCGTCAGTTCGGATGCTTCTTCTTGCTGCGCTTCGGTTTGGCCACCGGCGCATTCGCTGGCGCGGTTGCCGCCTGCGAACCACTCAGCGCCGACCGGCTCTCCTGCAAGCGCGCGTCATAGCCGGGAGAGTTCATGACTGTCGGTGGCCTGGCTTCGGCGAACGTCGATACGCCACAGAGCGCCACAAGCGCGAGGCCGATCGTCAAACAACGCTTCATCGCGCTCCTCCATCGCACTCAAGCCGCTCCGCGGATCTGCTGCGGTGTCAGCCCGGGCGGACCTTTGCCCGCGACTTCGGCCTCCTTGATCAACGCAACAATGCGGCGCATCAGCGGCACATCGACGCTGTTCTGCTCGGCAAGCGCGATGACCGCGCCCTGGAGGTAGTCGATCTCGGTCCTGCGCCCCTGCTTCAAATCCTGCCACATCGAGGAGCGCGCCTCGGGATCGATCTTCATCGTGCGTCCGAGGATTGCGTTGAAGATCACATCCGGCAGCCTCAGCAATGTCGGCGTCCAGTTCGGCGGGACCGGCGTTGCCGACGCCGGCGTGATGCCGGCGGCCTTCAGCGCAGCCAGCCCTTCCGCCATCTGGTCGGCGAACAGTCTTCGCCAGTCGCGGTTTGCCAATTGCGCCGCGAGCGGCATGTCGGACAAGGCGCTGAGCGCGTTGTTCAGATTGATGATCAGCTTGCCCCATTGCACGCCTGCGATGTCGCGGCTCGCGCGCATCGCGAGACCGGGCACTGACAGCGCAGCGGCAATGTTCGCCTCATCCTCTCCGACATGGATATCGCCGGAGGTCGAACGGTGGAAGCGGCCCTCGCCCATCGCGATGACGTTGAACGGCACCATGCCCGCGAGCATGCGCCGGTCCCCGAGGCGCTCGCGCAAGACGGCGATATTGCCGACACCATTTTGCAGGGAGACGATGACCGCATCCTGCGGCGCGTGCTGTGCGATCTGATCCGCGACATCGGCGGTGTCGGCGCTCTTGACCGTGACCAGCACTATGCCGGCGCTGTGGAAGATTGCAGGATCCTCCGACAGCGCGAGCTGACCTGCGGCAAGCTTCTTCTCGGAACCGTCGAAATCGGTCAGCCGCAGGCCGAACCGCTCGATCTCGGTCTTTACCCGCGGCCGCACCAGGAGGGCGACGCGGCGGCCCGCGGCCGCCAACGTGCCGCCGACGAAACAGCCGATGGCACCCGCGCCGGCCACCACGATCGGTCGATCCGTAACCACCTGGCTTGCTCCCCCTTAACGACAGGCCTTCGATAGCAGAGGCCGCGCCGGCTGCCCATCGGTTGCAGCGCATCCGCCTTGTAACCGTCATGAGAGCCTCATATGTTTTGCCCCCGGGGCTGTCGCCGGCGAGCGCTCGCCGACGTAGAACGCCAAAGGAGAGCACCATGGGTCTACTCGACGTCCTCAACGGCATGCAGAACGGCCCGCGCGGTCCGAGCACGCCGAGCTCACAAGAATCCTCCGGCGGCATGTCGCCGATGACGATGGCGCTCCTCGGCCTGCTCGCCTGGAAGGCATTCAAGCATATGACTTCAAGCCAGCCGGGCGCGGCGCCGCAGCAGCGGTCGCCGTTGCCGCCTCCAACGCCGGCGAATACAGGTGGAAGCGCCCTTCCCGGAGGGACCGGCGGCAGCGGCGGTCTCAGCGATCTGGTCAAAGGTGGCCTCGGCGGCCTGCTCGCGGGCGGCGCGGCCGGCACCGTGCTGAGCGGCGGCCTCGGCGATCTCCTCAACCAGCTCCAGCAGGGCGGTCATGGCGAGGCCGCGAATTCCTGGGTCGGCAAGGGCGAGAACAAGGCGATCGCACCGGGCGATCTCGCCAACGCACTCGGCGCCGACCAGATCGAGAGCCTGTCCGCCCAGAGCGGCCTGTCGCGCGACGAGCTGTTGTCCGGCCTCAGCCAATATCTGCCGCAGGTGGTCGACCACCTGACGCCGGACGGGCGGGTGCCGACCGAGAACGAGCTCTCGGGCAGGATTTAATCGAACTCTGAAGATTGGTTCGGGCATGATCTTTTCGGAGAGCCGCTGCGGACTTCTCCGGATCATGCTCTAGGCATTCAGGAAGGGGAGCACTGTCATGAGCATGGGCGGCCTGTTGTGGATCATCGTCGTCGGCTTCATCGCCGGCCTCATCGCGCGCTGGCTCGCGCCGGGGCCGAACAACCCGAGCGGCTTCATCCTCACCACCATCCTCGGCATCGCCGGCGCATTTCTCGCGACCTTCGTCGGCCAGGCCATCGGCCATTACAGCCCCGACCAGGGCGCTGGCTTTATCATGGCCACGATCGGCGCGGTGGTTGTGCTGTTCATCTGGCACCGGCTGGTGGCCAGCGGCGTGATCAAGGGATAGCTTGAAGGCGACGTTGAGGAGAGGCACACCGCCTCCTCATCGTCATGCCCGGGCTCGACCCGGGCATCCACGTCTTTCTATCCGCGCGGCAATACGTGGATGGCCGGGTCAAGCCCGGCCAAGACGTGGAGAGAGCGTGTCAGCAATCAAGTAATCAGATGCATCCCCGCATCCATGCGCACGACCTCACCGGTCATGTTGCTGGACGCCGGCATTGCCAGGAAGCAGACGAGCTGCGCGATGTCGTCGGCTGTCGATGCGACCTTGAGCGGCACCTTCGCCACGACGTTGTCGCGCACCTGCTTTGCCCCTGCCTCGCCGCGGCCCTTGGTGAACCAGGGCGTGTCGATATAGCCGGGGCACACGGTGTTGACGCGGATCAGCGGCGCCAGCGCACGCGACAGCGACAACGTTATGGTGTTGAGTGCGCCCTTGCTCGCGGCATAGGCGATCGACGAGCCGACGCCGCTGATGCCGGCGACCGAGGACACGTTGACCACGGCAGACGGCCGCCCCGAAGCCTTCGCGCCGGCCTCGAGCAGGCTGCGCGCCGCGCGCACCATCTGGAACGGACCGATGGTGTTGACGCCGTACAGCCGCTGGAAATCTTCCGCCGACAATCCATCGAGATCGGCGTGGGCCACATGCTTGGTCGTGCCGGCATTGTTGACGAGGATATCGAGCCGGCCCCAGCCGGCCGCCGCCGCGACGATCTTGCGGCAATCCTCATCCTTCGAGACGTCGCCCTGCGCGATCAGCACTTCCGCCGCGCCGGCCTTACGGCAGAGTTCTGCCGTGGCCTCGGCTTCCTTCTGGCTCGACGAATAGTTGATGACGAGCCGCGCCCCGCTCCGCGCGAGAATTTCCGTGGTCGCCGCGCCGAGGCCAGATGCGGACCCTGTCACGATTGCGCACAAACTGTCCTTTGCCATCCGGTTTTTCCTTCCCCTGGATCTGATGCAAGCCCTAAGTAGCTGGCCCTGTTTAGCGAGTTTGCCGCGCCCTGCAAATCAAGCAAACTCCGCTAAGCGGAATTAGTCCATACGGTTCTTGCCCCATGCCGATGCCGCAGATGGGCCTGCGATCAACGCTTGTCAGGGCCATGGCTTTTTTCGATCATCGGGCGCAAGAAGAGACCGCGCGCCGCACCGACCGGGCGGAACGCGCCAATGGCAAAGCACGAGGAACGCTGTGGCGGAGAGTGACAATATCGTCGTCGAGACCGCGGAGAAAATCTTCTCCGATCTCGCCGATCCGCAAACCATCAACAATGACAAGAAGGATTCGTGGCAGGCGCCGCTGTGGCAGGCGCTGAGCGAAGCCGGCCTGCCGCTGTCATGGGTGCCTGATGATCTCGGCGGCTCCGGCGCAAGCCTTGCCGACGGCTTTGCGCTGCTCAACGCCGCCGGCCGCTTCGCGGTCGCGGTTCCCCTGGCCGAGACCATGCTGGCAGGCTGGCTGCTGTCGCAGGCCAAGATCGCCTCGCCGGAAGGCGAGATGACGGTGTTGCCGGCAAGCCCGAAGGATCGCATCACGCTCGATGCCGACGGTGCGCTTTCCGGCCGCGCCCGCGGCGTGCCCTTCGCCAAGGCGGCCAAGCACTTTGCGGTGCTGGCGCACGGCAAAGACGGGGTCTCGATCGCGCTGGTCGATGCGAGCAAGGGCCGGTTCGAGGCCGGTCTCAATGTCGGCTACGACCACAGCGATACCGTGACGCTCGACAAGGTCCAGCCCGTCGCCATCAAGCCGGCGACGAAAGGCTTTGACCAGACCACGTTGATGCTGATGGGCGGCGTCGCGCGCAGCCTTCAGATCGCGGGTGCGCTGGAATCCATGCTCGACATCTCCGTGCGCTATTCCAACGAGCGCGTCGCCTTCGAGAAGAAAATCTCGAAATTCCAGGCGGTGCAGCACAATCTCGCGCGCCTCGCCGGCGAGTCCGCGGCAGCGCTTGCGGCGGCGACATCGGCCGCCGACGCCATCGCGAACGCAAAGGCGTTCAATGATGAGGTCTACCTCGAAGCCGCCTCGGCAAAGATCCGCTGTGCCGAAGCCGCGGAAAAAGGCGGCGGCATCGCGCATCAGGTGCACGGCGCGATCGGCTTCACCATGGAGCACATCCTGCACCGCTATTCGCTGCGGGCGCTGGCCTGGCGCGACGATTTCGGTTCGGAAAGCCACTGGGCCGTCGAACTCGGCAAGCTGGTCGCCAATCGCGGCGCCGACGAATTGTGGCCGCTTGTGGCTTCGCGCTGATCAGGGGACGAGACAAAAATGACCGCTGCCCTTCGTTTCGATCCGATCCGCCTGCCCGAAAAGTGCGAGCAACTGCGCAAGGAAGTGCGCGCCTTCCTCGCCGAAGAAATCGCCGCCGGCACCTTCGATCCGCACAAGCCCAACCGCGAAGACACCGACGCACCGGAATTTTCCCGCCGGGTCGGCGCCAAGGGCTGGCTGGGCATGACCTGGCCGAAGAAATATGGCGGCCAGGAGCGCTCGTTCCTCGAACGCTACGTGGTGACCGAGGAGATGCGCGTCGCCAACGCGCCGACGCGGCGCTTCTTCGTCGCCGACCGCCAGAGCGGGCCGGTGCTGCTGAAATACGCGCCCGAGCACATCAAGATGGACATCCTGCCGCGGATCTGCCGTGGCGAGATCTGCTTCGCGATCGGCATGAGCGAGCCGAACTCCGGCTCCGACCTGTTCGCCGCCAAGACACGCGCGACCAAGACCGACGGCGGCTATCTCATCAACGGCACCAAGATCTGGACCTCGTCGGCGCATATCGCCGACTACATGATCGCGATTTTCCGGACGTCACCGGCGACCAAGGAAAATCGCCGCCATGGCCTGACCCAGTTCCTGGTCAAGATGAAGCAGCCGGGTATCAAGGTGAACCCGATTGGCCAGATCACCGGCCAGTTCGAGTTCAACGAGGTCGTCTTCACCGACTTCTTCGTCCCTGACGATCACGTGCTCGGCGAAGTCGATGGCGCCTGGAAGCAGGCCACATCGGAGCTCGCCTATGAGCGTTCGGGTCCCGAGCGTTTCCTCGAGACCTACTACGTGCTCACCGAGCTCGTGCGCGCGGTCGGCCCCAACCCGGATACGCGCAGCGCCGAAGGCATCGGGCGCCTGGTGGCGCAGCTCCACACGATGCGGCGCATGTCGGTCTCGGTTGCGGGCATGCTGCAAGCCGGCAAGGAACCGGTGGTCGAGGCCTCCATCGTCAAGGACATCGGCACGGTCTGGGAGCAGCAGCTTCCGCACCGCGTGCGCGATCTTGCCGCCTTCGTCGAAGAGACCGCGACCAACCGCGAAACGCTGGAGCAGCAGCTCGACTTTGCCATCAAGACCGCACCGAAACTCACCATCCAGGGCGGCACCACCGAGGTGCTGCGCGGCATCATCGCCCGCGGACTTGGTTTACGCTAATTCATTCGAGGATCATCATGAGCACCTATAAAGATATCGGCGTCGAGAAGGTCGGACATGTCGGCACCATCGAGATCCGCCGCCCGCCGCTCAACTTCTTCGACATTTCGCTGATCAACCAGATCGCGGACGCGCTCGAGGAGTTCGACCGCGACATCGAGATCCGCGCCTCCGTTCTCTCGGCCCAGGGCAAGGCGTTCTGCGCCGGCGCCAATTTCAACGACCCGGCGCGGCAGGCGCAGGACGCGCGTGAGGCGGAGAAAACCGCAAAGGGTGATCCGGCCGACAGCCTCGGCGCGATCAACCATCTCTACATCCAGGCCGTGCGCATCTTCCGCGCCAAGAAGCCGATCGTCGCCGCCGTGCAGGGCGCGGCCATCGGCGGCGGACTGGGCCTTGCGGTGTCGGCCGACTTCCGCGTCACCTGCCCCGAAGCGCGCTTCTCCGCGAACTTCACCAAGCTCGGCTTCCATCCCGGATTCGGACTGACGGTGACGCTGCCCGAGCTGATCGGCAAGAACAACGCCGAGCTGATGTTCTACACCAGCCGCCGCGTCACCGGCGAGGAAGCTGTCAAATGGGGCCTCGCCAACGTGCTGGTGCCGCAGGACCAGGTGAAGGCGGGGGCGATGAAGCTCGCCGCCGAGATCGCCGAATGCTCCCCGCTCGGCCTCGTCTCCACCCGCGCCACGATGCGCGCCGGCCTCGCCGACCGCGTCTTGGCCGCCACCAACCACGAGCTCGCCGAACAGACGCGACTGCGTGGGACGGAAGACTTCAAGGAAGGCGTGAAGGCCACCGAAGAGCGGCGCGCAGCGAACTTCAAGGGGCGGTAACTACCGCCTTATCTCGCCAACTCTGGCCTGTGGTTATGGATTCCGGGCTCGCGCTTCGCGCGCCCCGGAATGACGTAACTGACATTCTACTGCTGCTACATTCTCCGCTGTCGTCCCCGCGAACGCGGGGACCCATAACCACAGGGAAAAGTTGCAGCGCGAGGTTGTCACCACGAGTCTTCGTCAAACTCTTCCCTGGGGTTATCGCGACGAGCGCAAGCGCTCGCGCGGGGGTCCCGGATCTGCGCTTCGCTTGTCCGGGACGACACCGGTGTTGTGGTTGGCTACTTCCTTCCGACCACCAGCGCATCCGCGATCGTCACGCCCTGCCCTTCCGGATGCACCAGCACCGGGTTGAGCTCGATCTGCGCGATCTCCTTCGCATGCCGTGCGGCGAGCACGGAGATGTCGGCGATCAGTTGCGCCAGCGCCGCAACATCCGCCCTCGCCGCCCCGCGAAATCCGTTCAGCAGCGGTGCGGCCTTCAAGGCCTTCAGCATCGCGCCCGCCTCCTCCGCGCCGACCGGCGCCGGGCGGTAGACGACATCGCGGAACAGCTCTGTGGTGATGCCGCCGAGGCCGACCATGACCATGGAACCGAGGGTCCCGTCTGTCATCGTGCCGACGATGATCTCGACGCCCCGTTTCGCCATCGGCCCGAGCAACACGCCCTGAATGGCCGCTTCAGGGCGGTGCTTGCGCGCATTGTTGAGCAACGCCTCGAACGCCAGAAACACTTCGCCCTTGGTGGTGATGTTGACGCGCACGCCGCCGACCTCGCTTTTGTGCGCGATATCAGGCGACTGGACCTTCATCACCAGCGGAAAGCCGACGCCGGCGACCGCCGCGTCAAGCTCGCTCTTTTCCTTCACCAGCACTTCATCCGGCAGCGCGATGCCGGCGGCACGGAGCAATGCCTTGCTGTCGGCCTCGGACAGAACCGGCGATTTCAAATGCGCCGAGAGATCGCGCGCGGGCAGCCGCGCCTCGTCGGCAGGTTTCGGCAGGCTGAACTTCGCGTAGTCGACGATCTGCCGCATCGCGACGCCGACATGGGTGAGGCCTGACAGCACCACGACACCGGATTTGGCGAGTTCACGCCGCGCGAAGTCAGAGGGCACCGTGTAGGAATAGAACGCCACCGGCTTGTGGTGCGCCGTCAGCACCGGCGTCAGATCAGCCTCCTTGAAGGGCTTGCGTACCTCGCTCGACAGCGACAGCACGACCAGGATCGCGTCGACCTCGTCGGAGACGGTGAGCAGATCGACGCTCTTCTGCAGGCCGCCCGAGGTCACACCCTGCGCAGTGACGTCAATCGGGTTGCGCGCGGTGCCGTAGGACGGCATCAGCTTTCCGATCTCCGCCTGGACCTGTTCGGAGAGTTCCGGCACCTGCAAGCCTTGCAGCGCCACTGCATCCGCGCCCCAGATGCCTGCGCCTCCGGACGCGGTGACGACGGCGACACGATCGCCTTTCGGCAGTGGGTTGCTTGCAAGCAAAGCTGCGATCGTCAGCGCCTCGTCGAGATCATTGGAGATGATGAAGCCGTATTTCGCGAACACCGCATCGTAGGCCGCAGACCAGCCGGCCATGCTTGCGGTGTGCGAGGCCGCCGCGCGCTCCCCGGCACCGGAGCGGCCAACTTTCGTGACGATGACCGGCTTCTTCACCTCCGCGGCGCGACGTGCGGCGGCAAGGAATTTGTCGACGTCGCGGATGCCTTCAATGAATAGCAGGATCACGTCGGTCGAGGCATCCTGCACCATGTAGTCCAGGAACTCGCCGGCCCCGAGATCGGATTCATTGCCGGCGCTGACGACATAGCTCACGGCAATTCCGAGCGCCCTCGCGCGGTGATAATAGGCAAAGCCGATGCCGCCGCTCTGCGCGACGATGCCGATCCGCCTTGTTGTGGCGATCAGCGGCGCCACACCCGGCTTGACGTCCACGGCGGGACTGAAGGTCGCCGCCACGCGCTGCACCTGGCTGAAAAAGCCCTCGGCATTCGGGCCGGAAATCCGCATGCCCGTGCGCTTTGCCAGCGCCGCGATCTCGTCCTGCATCGCCGCGCTGTCGCCGCCCTCCTCGGCAAAGCCGGAGGAGATGATGACCGCGTTCTTGACGCCGGCGGCGGCGCATTGCTCGAGTGCGGGAAGCACGGCACGCGCGGGAATGATGATGACGGCGAGATCGATCGGCGCGTCGATCTCGGCGATCGATTTGTAACAGGTGAGCCCATCGATTTCGGCGTAGTTCGGGTTCACCGGATAGATCTTTCCGGCATACTCGTTCCTGCGCAGCATCGCGAGCAGCCGTCCGGGTATCTTCTCGTGATCGCGCGAGGCGCCAATCAGCGCGATGCTTGCCGGCGCGAAGAAGCTGTCGAGCGGATGCGGCATATGCAGATTCCAGTTGTCGTTCTGGCGCTATCCCCGTCATGGCCGGGCTTGTCCATGGCTTGTCCCGGCCATCCACGCCTGTCTTTTATTCTTTCATTCCGGGGTAGTCCGAAAGACTGAACCGGGAATGACAGCAAGGGTCAAGAACGTGGATGCCCAGGACAAGCGCGGGCATGACGTTCAATGAGGAATTGCCGCAAGTGGTCAGGCAGCAAGCCGGAACGTCACCCCACCCAGCAAGAACTCGTGACCTGCGACCGCGAGCCCCTTCGCCCTGGCCGCATGCAGCACGCGCGCAGTATCCGCTACCCGGAACTCAAGCGCGCTCATGATCTCGCTGGCGCCCTTCACGAAACGGAAGCTGGCATTGGGCAGGTTCAGTTCCGCGCCGTCACCGCCTTTGCCGGGCACAACGCCGATGATCTTCCCCCCAATGCTCCGCCAGTCCCTGCGGATCCGGGCTCGGCATCTCGACGCCAGTCAGCGCCTGCGTCACGTCCTTGCGAATGAATTTTTGCCAGTCCGGTCCCGCTGGCGGATACGGACCCAGGACGTCATCGCTGCCTGTGGTGTGGTTGAACTCGATGAAGGCGGCGCGGCAGTCGCGGGGATGGAGCTGCACGCCGTGATAGGGCGCGTGGTCGATGACGTTGGCCGTGCGCACGCCCATGGCATTGGCATTCCTGCCGCGCTCGTCCGGATCGTTGCAACAGAAGATCGCCATGTAGCCACCGCGGCCACCGGTCTTCTCGATGAAGCGGCCGGCCGTGGTGCCGTCCTTGAACGGCGCCACCACCTCCAGCAGGATCGTGTCGACCGGGAGCAGCGCATTCTCCAAGCCATATTTCGCGACATTGCCGTCGCGATAGCAGACGGCAAGGCCCATGATCTCGGCAACGTCCGAGATTACGGGCTCGAGGTGCGGCGCGACCAGGCAGATCTGCCGTAACCGCATGTAGGCAACCATCGCTAGGCGCCCTTGAAGGTCGGCTTGCGCTTCTCGACGAAGGCCTTCGCGGCTTCCTTGTGATCCTCGGTGTCGCTGCAGCGGGTGTGATGGATCGCCTCGCCGTCAAAGCAGTCTTCCAGCGCCAGATGTTCGGCGTTGTTGATGTTGCGCTTGATGTAGCCGAGCGCGATCGAGGGTCCTTGCGCCAGCGACAGCGCGAGCTCGTGCGCCGCGGCGTCGATCTCGGCGTCGGGAACGACCTTCGTCACCAAGCCGATCACATGCGCCTCCTTCGCCGTAAGCACCGGCGACATCAAATAAAGCTCGCGCGCCCGTGCGCTGCCGAGCAGCTGGGTCAGAAAATAGGTGCCGCCGTAATCGCCGGAGAAGCCGACCTTGGCGAAAGCGGTCGTGATCTTGCAGGATTCGGAGGCGATGCGGAGATCGCACGACAGCGCCATCGAAAGGCCAGCGCCGGCCGCGGCACCATCGAGCTGCGCCACCACGGGTTTCGGCATCTGGTGCAGAATGCGCGAGACCTCCATGCCGCGGCGCAGGTTCGCCATTTTCACTTCGAACGGCAGCGGCGCGCGGCCTGCCGCCATCGACTTGACGTCGCCGCCGACGCAGAAAGAGCCGCCCGCGCCCTTGAACAGCACCGCGCGCACTTCCGGATCGTCAGCCGCGCGCCGCGCAGCCTCGACCAGCCCGGTCACCATTTCGGGATTGAGCGCGTTCTTCCGCTCCGGACGATTCATCGTGATGGTGAGCAGCCCGCCTTCGAGCTTCTGCAGGACCATGTCGTTGCTCATGGGACGTCTTCCTTGTTGTTGTTTTGCTCCGTCATTCCGGGGCGCGCCTCTTGGCGCGAGCCCGGAATCCATTTCTCAACAATCACTGCCGCCCGATGGATCCCCGGCTCTCGCTTCGCGAGCCCCGGGATGACGGCGTGACTTCGTTACGCCGTCACTTCTTCACCAGCGGGCAGCGCGACTGCTCCAGCGACTGAAACGCCTCGCTGCCGGGCACGGTGGCGAGCAGCTTGTAGTCGTCCCATCGGCCCTTGGACTCCGACGGCTTCTTCACCTCGAACAGGTACATGTCGTGGATCATGCGGCCATCCTCTCGGATCTTGCCGTTGTGAGCGAAGAAGTCGTTGATCGGCGTCTCCTTCATCACCTTGATGACCGCAGCGGAGTCGGTGGTACCTGCGGCCTTCACAGCCTTCAGGTAATGCGTGACGGAGGAGTAGACACCGGCCTGCGCCGAGGTCGGGACACGCTTGGTGCGCTCCATGAAGCGCTTCGAGAACGCGCGCGTCTCGTCGTTGAGGTCCCAATAGAACGCTTCCGCCAGCAGCAGGCCCTGCGCCGTTTCCAGCCCGATCGAATCGATATCGGAAATGAAGGCGAGCAGCGGCGAGACCTTCTGGCCGCCCTTGCTGATGCCGAACTCAGCCGCCTGCTTGATTGCGTTGACAGTATCGCCGCCGGCGTTCGCCAGCCCGATCACCTTCGCCTTGGAGGCCTGGGCCTGAAGCAGGAACGACGAAAAATCCGACGTGTTGAGCGGATGGCGCACGCTCCCGAGAACCTTGCCGCCGGTCTTGGTTACGACGGCGCTCGTATCCTTTTCCAGATCCTGGCCGAAGGCATAGTCGGCGGTGAGGAAGAACCAGGTGTCGAGGCCCGACTTCACGGCGGCAAGGCCGGTCACGTTGGCCTGGGCGAAGGTGTCGAACACGTAGTGAATGGTGTACGGACCGCAGGCCTCGTTGGTGAGACGGATCGAGCCCGGGCCGTTGAACATGATGATCTTGTTGCGCGCCTTCGCAATTTCGCCGGCGGCGAGCGCGGTCGCGGAGGCCGCGACGTCGTAGATCATCTCGACGCCCTGGTTGTCGATCATGTCGCGGGCGATGTTGGCGGACAGGTCAGCCTTGTTGAGATGGTCGGCCGCCAGCACCTGGATCTTGCGTCCGAGCACCTCGCCGCCAAAGTCCTCCACGGCCATCTTGGCCGCAGTCTCGCTGCCGGGACCGGTGATGTCGGCATAAAGGCTCGACATGTCGAGGATGCCACCGATCTTCAGTGGCGGCTTCTCCTGGGCCTGCGCGGCGCTCGCACTCAGGACAAACGCGGCGGCAAAAATGCCCGACAAAACATTCTTCATCGAAAATGACCTCCCCTGTCACGCCGCTCTCTGTCGGTGCGCTATTATCGTTGTCGCCGCAATCATGCCGCATGCACAAGAACGCAGCAAGCAGAAGCGCGTTTCGCTTCTCGCGACAGCCTTATGTTTTCCGCAAAACGGAATGGTGGCGGCAAGATGTTTCCACACCGTCATTGCGAGCCAACGGGGCCGCGCGTTGCGCGGCCCCGTTGGCTCGCAATGACGGAGTGTGAGGAAGCCTCTTCGCGATCCACCACGTTTGAGTTAAGAACGGCACTCAACGCAACCTTTCCGGGTCACGTGACGCAACGGCTTTACCTCATCGTCGCACTTCTTCTCGTCGCGGGTCACACTGCGTTCGCCACGCCGTGCCAATTCGAAGCGCAAGGCGAAGGCCGCGTTGCCGCGATCGTCGACGCGCGCAGCGTGCGCCTCGACGACGGCCGCGAGATCCGCCTCTCCGGGATCGAACCGACGGCGGCAACGAAGCAGGCGCTCACATCGCTGCTCATCGGCCACGCCGTGACGCTGCGCGGCACCGACGACACGCCCGACCGTTACGGCCGGCAAGGCGCACTGATGTTCATCGGCGAGAGCGACACCTCGGTGCAGGCGGTGTTGCTCGCCCAGGGCGATGCCCTCGTCTCAACCGAAATCACGGACAAGGACTGCGCGGCCGCCCTGACGTCGTCGGAGACCGAGGCGCGGCGCCAAAAAAAGGGCAATTGGGCTGCCCCGTCGGCCATAAAAAACGCGGAAAGTCCGGACGATATTTTGGCCGGGATCGGGCGCTTTTTGGTGGTCGAGGGCAAAGTCCTGTCTGTCCGGCAAGCTGGGGCAATGACCTACCTCAACTTCGGACGGAACTGGACACGCGGCTTTGCCGTGACTATTTCAAAGCGCATGCTGCCGGCGTTCGAAAGCGCCGGGATTGCCCTTAAGTCCCTGGAAAATCGACGTATTCGAGTCCGGGGCTGGGTCGAGGGGAATACGGGGCCGCGTATCGATGTGCTCCGGGTGGGACAGGTCGAATTGCTGGGCGCAAACGAGCTGACAGGGGTGAGGCCCTAAAAGGGCCAGCTACGGATTAAGCGACGTGAATGGGGTGCTAGAACGGCACGGACGAGGTGAAAGCCGCCGCCTGCGGGCTGCGCCGGCCGCGCTATGCCTCGTGCTGGGCACGGCTCTGGCCGGCTGCGGCGATATGGGCCGGTTCCAGACCGCGGCGACCCCGCCGACCGTCGCGATGCCCAAGCCGAAGCCGGCCGTCGCGCAGACCCCCGCCACCGAAAAGGAGCACGAGCGCATCCTGGCGAGCTATGGCGGCGCCTATGACGATCCCAGGCTCGAATCACTCGTCAGCAAGACCGTCGACCGGCTCGTCGCCGCCTCCGACCGCCCCGACCAGGGCTACAAGGTCACGATCCTCAATTCCGGCGCGGTGAACGCCTTTGCGCTGCCGAACGGCCAGCTATATGTCACACGCGGCCTGCTCGCGCTCGCCAGCGACACCTCGGAATTGTCCTCCGTGCTCAGCCACGAGATGGCGCATGTGCTGTCCAAGCACGCCGCGATGCGCGAGGATCAGGCGCGTCAGGCCGCGATCGTCACCCGCGTCGTCACCGACATGAGCAACGATCCGGATCTCACCGCGCTTGCGCTCGCCAAGACCAAGCTCACCATGGCGAGCTTCTCGCGCAACCAGGAGTTCGAGGCTGACGGCATTGGTGTCGGCATTTCCGCCCGTGCGCATTTCGACCCCTACGGCGCGGCGCGCTTCCTGTCGGCGATGGAGCGAAATGCGGAACTGAAGGCCGGCAAGAGTTCGCTCGATCCGCGCGCACAGGATTTCACCTCGTCGCATCCGGCAACGCCCGAGCGCGTGCAGAATGCGCAGACCATCGCACGGCAATATGCGGCGCCTGAGGGCGCCGAGCGCGACCGCGAGAGCTATCTCGCGGCGATCGATAATCTCGTCTATGGCGAAGACCCCAGCGAAGGTTTTGTCCGCGGCCGGCGCTTCCTGCATCCCAAGCTCGGCTTCACCTTCCAGGCGCCGGACAATTTTGCGCTCGACAACACCGCGCAGGCCGTGATCGGCGTTCGCGACGGCGGCTCGCAGGCGATGCGGTTCGACGTCGTACGGGTGCCTGCCGAGCAGTCGCTCGGCGATTATCTCAATTCGGGCTGGATGGAAGGCGTCGAGAAGGCGTCCACCGAAGACATCAACATCAACGGCTTTCCGGCTGCGTCTGCCACCGCCAAGGGCGATCAGTGGCAGTTCAAGGTCTATGCGCTACGCTTCGGCAGCGACGTCTATCGCTTCATCTTCGCGACACGGCAGAAGTCGACCGAGAGCGAGCGCAACGCGCGCGAGACCGTCAATTCATTTCGCCGCCTGACCCTCGACGAGATCCAGGCCGCGCGCCCCCTGCGCATCAAGGTGATTACGGTTCAGCCCGGCGATACCGTGGAATCGCTCTCCCATCGCATGGCCGGCGTCGATCACCCTGCCGAACGTTTCCGCGTGCTGAATGGGCTCGATCGCACCGCGCAGGTGAAAGTGCGAGATCGTGTGAAGATCGTCGCGGACTGACGCGCGCTAGCTGCAGTAGGGTGAGCAAAGCGAAGCGTGCCCACCACTCCGTATCGCGATCGTCGAAAGATGGTGGGCACGGCGCTACGCGCCTTTGCCCACCCTACGAGTTCGCCAGGTGCCTCTGCGCACTCCCATAAATCTCGCCGTAGCTATCGCGCCTTTTCCTTCAGAAAGGCGATGATATCGGCGCGATCCTGCGCGTCCGGCACATCGAAAAACATCTTGGTTTCCGGGACCATGGCCTGCGGTCCGGCCAGCCATTTGTCGAGATTGTCCTCGGTCCAGACAATGCCCGAGTTCTTCAGATCGGCCGAGTAGTCGTAGCCGGGAACGCTGCCCGCCTTGCGCCCGACCACGCCCTTGTGCATCGGGCCGACACGGTTTTCGGTGATCGAGTGACAATCTCCGCAGCCCTTATAGAGCCTCTCGCCGCGCGCGACGTCACCGGTGGCGCGGGCGAGGCCGGGCGAGCAAACCAACGCAATCGCGACGCTGGCAAGGACCAGGCTTGCAGAACTTCGCTGGAGGGCGGGAGTGGACCGGACGTTCATGTGATCTCCTGTTTGCAGCGCCGCAAACAGGATCGCCCGGCCTGAGTTTTATTCCCGTCCGCGGGACGCTTTAAGCGCCCGCGTCCATATCGCCCGCTTCGCGCTGGCCGCTGAGCCAGAGCGCGAGCAGCGTCCAGAACGCGCCCGAGAGCAGATACGCTCCCGAAGCAATGACGCCGAGATTGGTGGCGAGCAGCAGCGCCACCAGCGGAGCGAAGCCGGCGCCGAACAGCCAAGCCAGGTCAGAAGTCAATGCAGAGGCCGTGTAGCGGTACGCCTGCCTGAAGTTCGAGGCGATCGCGCCCGAGGACTGGCCGAAGGACAGGCCGAGCAGGATGAAGCCGATCACCATGTAGATGGTCTCACCGAACGCGCCGGCGTCGAGAAGCTGCGGGGCGAAGCCGCTATAGATCGCGATCGCGATCGCCGATCCCATCAGCAGCGACTTGCGGCCGACACGGTCGGCGATGATGCCGGAGGCAACGATCGCGGCAACGCCGAACACAGCGGCGACGATCTCGATGATCAAGAAGCGCACCGGGCTTTCGCGGGTGAACAGGAACACCCAGGACAGCGGAAACACCGTGACCATGTGGAACAGCGCGAAGCTCGCCAGCGGCGCGAATGCACCGAGCATGATGTTGTGGCCTTCGCGGGCGACAGTGTCGGAGATGCGCGAGGGCTGGAGGTCGCGGCTTTCGAACAGCGAGGCATATTCTTCCGTCGTTACCATGCGCAGGCGCGCGAACAGCGCCACGACATTGATGGCGAAGGCGACGAAGAACGGATAGCGCCAGCCCCAGTCGAAAAAGTCGTCGGCCGAGAGGTTGCCGGCGAAATAGGCGAACAGCGCGCTCGCCACGATCAACCCGAGGGGAGCGCCGAGCTGCGGCACCATCGCGTACCAGCCGCGCTTAGAAGGCGGCGCGTTCAGCGCCAGGAGCGAAGCCATACCGTCCCAGGCGCCGCCCCAGGCCAGACCCTGCGCGATGCGCGCCAGCGCCAGCAGCCAGATCGCCGCAACGCCAATGTCGTGATAGCCGGGCAGGAACGCGATCGCGACGGTGGCGGTGCCGAGCAGGAACAGCGCCGAGATCAGCTTGGCCGTCTTGCCGTAGTGCCGGTCGACCGTCATGAAAATGACGGTTCCGATCGGGCGGGCCATGAAGGCCAGCGCGAAGATCATGAAGGAATAGAGGGTGCCGGTCAGCTCGCTCGTGAACGGGAACACCAGGCGCGGAAACACGATCACCGAGGCGATCGCGAAGACGAAGAAGTCGAAGAATTCCGAGGTGCGGCCGATGATGACGCCGATGGCGATCTCGCCGGGACTGGCCTGGTCGTGGCCGTGTTCACCCGAGTGGAGGTCTGCCATTGCGGGGGTCTGTGCCATCGCCATTCGTGCGCCCTTAACGTCCTGAAAACCAAAGCCGACCGCCCGGCGGGAAGCCAGGCAATCCGGCTCTGTCTGACCCAACGTTCCGCACTGCAACATTGGACAAATTGTCCAATGTCCGGATTGTTGCGCCGCAGCTACCCGTTGGCCCCGCAAAGGAAACTCATTCTCATAAGGCTCGGCCCGTGTCTCGTCTCAAGATCCTGGCGCTACTACCCCTGGCAGTTGCGCTTAGCGGATGCAACTACGTCGTGCTGGCGCCAGCCGGCGATATCGCTGCCCAGCAGCGCGACCTCGTCATCATCTCCACCGTCCTGATGCTCCTGATCGTCGTCCCCGTGATGGCGCTGACGGTGCTGTTTGCCTGGCGCTACCGCCAGTCCAACACCGCGGCCCGCTACGAGCCGGAATGGGACCACTCGACCAAGCTCGAGCTCGTGATCTGGTCGGTGCCGCTGCTGATCATCGTGTGTCTGGGCGCGCTAACCTGGATGGCGACGCATCTGCTCGATCCCTACCGCTCGCTCGGCCGCATCTCCTCGGACCGTCCGGTCGATCAGGCAATGGCACCGCTCGAGGTCGACGTCGTCGCGCTCGACTGGAAGTGGCTGTTCATCTATCCCGACTACGGGATCGCCACCGTCAACGAGCTCGCAGCACCCGTCGATCGTCCGATCGCTTTCCGCATCACCTCCTCCACGGTGATGAACTCGTTCTACATTCCCGCGCTCGCCGGCCAGGTCTACGCCATGCCGGGCATGGAGACCAAGCTACACGCCGTGGTCAATCATGCAGGCACCTACAGGGGCATTTCCGCCAATTACAGCGGCGCCGGCTTCTCCGGCATGCACTTCAACTTCCAGGGCCTCGACGACAAGGGCTTTGACGCCTGGATCGCCAGCGCCAAGGCCGCCGGCGGCTCGCTCGGCCGCGCCGAATATCTTCAGCTCGAAAAGCCGAGCCAGAACGAGCCGGTGCGCCGCTACGGCACCGTCGATTCCGATCTCTACCGCCTGATCCTCAACATGTGCGTCGAGACCGGCAAGATGTGCACGAGCGAGATGATGGCGATCGACGCCAAGGGCGGCCTCGGCCATGAAGGCCTGAACAACACCCTGCCGCTGGCCTACGACAAGTACGCCCGCCGCGGCACCGCGCTCGGCGGCGAGCCGACCTTCGTGGCCGGCACCTGCACGCCGGAAGCGCCGCAGGGCCAGACCACCGCGTCGATCAAGGCTCCCACCGACACCGCGCCGCTGCTCGGCGCCGGCCTGAAGCGGCCGACCTTCACGCCGCTCAAGTCCTCGTCCTTCTTCCTCGGACAACGTCCGAAGTCAGACTCCTAAAGAGAGCTCGCATGTCTCCTGATCTTCTCAAGCTCATCTTCGGCCGGCTCGGCATCGAGTCGCTGCCACTGCACGAGCCGATCGTCGTCGGCACCTTCGTGGTGGTCGCGCTCGGCGGCATCACGCTGCTCGCCGGCCTCACCTATTTCCGTCTCTGGGGCTACCTCTGGCGCGAATGGTTCACCACGGTCGACCACAAGCGCATCGGCATCATGTACATGATCCTCGGCATCGTGATGCTGCTGCGCGGCTTCGCCGACGCGCTGATGATGCGCGGCCAGCAGGCGCTCGCGTTTGGCGGCTCCGAAGGCTATCTCAACGCCCATCACTACGACCAGGTCTTCACCGCCCACGGCGTGATCATGATCTTCTTCGTGGCGATGCCGCTGGTCACCGGCCTGATGAACTACGTCGTGCCGCTCCAGATCGGCGCGCGCGACGTGTCGTTCCCGTTCCTGAACAATTTCAGCTTCTGGATGACTGTCGGCGGCGCTGTGCTGGTGATGGCCTCGCTGTTCATCGGCGAATTCGCCCGCACCGGCTGGCTCGCTTATCCGCCGCTGTCGAACATCGGCTACAGTCCTGATGTCGGCGTCGACTATTACATATGGGCGCTGCAGGTCGCCGGCGTCGGAACCACGTTATCCGGCATCAACCTGATCTGTACCATCGTCAAGCTGCGGTGCCCCGGCATGACCATGATGAAGATGCCGGTCTTCACCTGGACTTCGCTCTGCACCAACGTCCTGATCGTCGCCTCCTTCCCCGTTCTGACCGTCGTCCTCGCGCTGCTTTCGCTCGACCGCTACGTCGGCACCAACTTCTTCACGAACGATTTCGGCGGCAGCCCGATGATGTACGTGAACCTGATCTGGATCTGGGGCCATCCCGAGGTCTACATCCTGGTTCTCCCCGCCTTCGGCATCTTCTCGGAAGTGACCTCGACCTTCTCGGGCAAGCGGCTGTTCGGCTATACCTCGATGGTCTACGCCACGGTGGTCATCACCATCCTGTCGTACCTGGTCTGGCTGCATCACTTCTTCACCATGGGATCGGGCGCCAGCGTCAACTCCTTCTTCGGCATCACCAGCATGATCATCTCGATCCCGACGGGCGCGAAGATGTTCAACTGGCTGTTCACGATGTATCGCGGCCGCGTCCGCTTCGAACTGCCGATGATGTGGACGATCGCGTTCATGCTGACCTTCGTGATCGGCGGCATGACCGGCGTGCTGCTAGCGGTACCCCCGGCCGACTTCGTCCTGCACAACAGCCTGTTCCTGATCGCCCACTTCCACAACGTGATCATCGGCGGCGTGGTGTTCGGCGCCTTCGCCGGCGTCTCCTACTGGTTCCCCAAGGCGTTCGGCTTCAGGCTCGATCCGTTCTGGGGCAAGCTGTCATTCTGGTTCTGGGTCACAGGCTTCTACGTCGCCTTCATGCCGCTCTACGTGCTCGGCCTGATGGGCGTCACCCGCCGCCTGCGCGTATTCGACGACCAGTCGCTCCAGATCTGGTTCATTATTGCCGCGATCGGCGCCGTCCTCGTCTTGCTCGGCATCATGTGCATGCTGATGCAGTTCGCGGTCAGCTTCCTCAAGCGCGAGCAGCTCAAGGACGTCACCGGCGATCCCTGGGACGCCCGCACGCTGGAATGGGCGACCTCCTCGCCCCCCGCCGGACTACAACTTCGCCTTCACTCCCGTCGTTCACGACAATGACGCGTGGTGGGACATGAAGAAGCGCGGCTACCAGCGTCCGCTCACCGGGTTCAAGCCGATCCATATGCCCAGCAGCACCGGCACCGGCATCATCCTCGCCGGCCTCGCCACCGCGATGGGATTCGGCCTGATCTGGTACATCTGGTGGCTTGCCGCTTTGAGCTTCATCGCGTTGCTCGTCGTCGGCATCGGTCACACCTTCAACTATCACCGCGACTTCGACATTCCGGCTGAAGATGTCATCCGGACCGAAGACGCGCGCACCAAGCTGCTCGCCGGAGCCAAGTAAATGACGATCGCTATCAAGCCCACCCAATCCGGCGAGCCGCTCTTCTACCTCGCCGACGAACACCCGCATCCGGAAGGCTGGAGCACCTCGCTCGGATTCTGGATCTATCTGATGAGCGACTGCCTCATCTTTGCGATCCTGTTTGCGACCTACGGCGTGCTCAGCGGCAACTACGCCGCCGGCCCCGCGCCGAAGGACCTGTTCGACCTGTCGCTGGTGGCCGTGAACACCACGATGCTGCTGCTGTCGTCGATCACCTATGGCTTCGCCATGCTGACGATGCAGCAGAACAAGATCGGCCAGACGCAGTTGTGGCTGGCGATCACCGGCCTGTTCGGCCTCGCCTTCATCGGCATCGAGCTCACCGAGTTCGCTCACATGATCCATGAGGGCGCCACGCCGCAGCGCAGCGCCTTCCTGTCGTCGTTTTTCACCCTCGTCGCCACCCACGGGCTGCACGTGACCTTCGGTCTCGTCTGGCTGGTGACGCTGATGACGCAGGTCGCCCGCTTCGGCCTGATCGAGGCCAACCGCCGCCGTCTGATGTGCCTGTCGATGTTCTGGCACTTCCTCGACGTGGTCTGGATCGGCGTCTTCACCTTTGTCTATCTGATGGGAATGCTGCGATGAACACCGAAACTCACGCCGCCACTGCTGATCATCATCACGACGACCACGCGCACGGCTCGCTCTCGACCTATCTTCTCGGTTTCGTGCTGTCGGTCGCGCTCACCGCCGTGCCGTTCTGGCTCGTGATGAGCGGAGCGCTCGGCAACAAGCAGGTTACGGCGCTGGTGATCACAGTGTTCGCAATCGTGCAGATCGTCGTGCACATGATCTACTTCCTGCATATGTCCCCCAAATCCGAGAACGGCTGGAGCATGATGGCGCTGATCTTCACCATCGTGATGGTTGTGATCGCAATGTCCGGCTCGGTGTGGGTCATGAACCACCTCAACAGCAACATGATGCCCATCCACCAGATGACTGGAACGAAGTGAGCAGGACCGAGGCCGTGACAGGCAAGGCAGGCGGGGCGCGCGGCAAGCCCGCGCGCTTCGCCTCCTTGTGGCTCACGGTCCTCTCACTCACGGCCTTTGCACTTCTGGTCGCGCTCGGCGTCTGGCAGATCGAGCGCCGCGCGTGGAAATTGGCGCTGATCGACCGCGTCGAGCAGCGCATCCATGCCCCGGCCCAGCCGATCCCGTCGCCGGCGGCATGGCCCACCGTCTCCACTGCGAACGACGAATACAGGCACGTCAGCATCTCGGGTCGCTTCCTGCATGACCGCGAGACGCTGGTTCAGGCCGTCACCGAGGAAGGCCCGGGCTATTGGGTGCTGACGCCGCTTCGACGCGACGACGGCACGCTGGTCTTGATCAACCGCGGCTTCGTGCCCTCCGAGCGGCGCGACGCATCGGCGCGCCAGGATGGCAATCCGGACGGCCGGGTCGAGATCACCGGCCTGCTGCGCATGACGGAGCCGAAGGGCGGCTTCCTCCGGAACAACGTGCCCCAGCACAACCGCTGGTATTCGCGGGATGTCGCCGCGATTGCAGCGGCACGCGGCCTCCACGATTTCGCGCCGTTCTTCGTCGATGCCGACGCCGGATCACAATCCGGCAGCGGCCCAATCGGCGGATTGACCGTGGTCCGCTTTCCCAATAACCACCTGATCTACGCGCTGACGTGGTTTGCCCTGGCTTTCATGCTGGCCGGTCGACTTTTCGTCACATTCGGCGGCGGGCTGTTCCGCCGCAAACGCTTCGTCCACGAGCCGACCGGCGGCCCACATGCCTCCGCCCGCAGGACGGGATCAGATGCTGGAACGATCGTCGAGCAGACCTGACGGAAGGACGTATGGCGAGCTGGCCGTTACGCTGCAATCGCAGGCGGACGCGCGCAGCGAGCTGATCGGCGTTGCGCCCACCGACGACGAGACCAACCGCAAGAACATGGCGCTGCTGATCCAGCTGCGCTGGACCGCTGTGGTCGGCCAGATCGTGACCATCGGCGGCGTGCATTTCTGGCTCGGCATTCCCTTGCCCCTGACCCGGATGGGCGCCGTGATCGGCGCGCTGGTCCTGCTCAACGTCTCCAGCCTGGTCTGGGTGCGCCATCGCGCCGCGATCACCAACAACGAGCTCCTGGTCGCCTTGATGCTCGACGTCGCCGCGCTGACCGCACAGCTCTACCTCAGCGGCGGCGCCACCAATCCCTTCACCTCGCTGTTCCTGCTCCAGGTGACGCTGGGCGCAGTGCTGCTCGATGCCCGCTCGACCTGGTCGCTGGTCGCACTGACTTGCGCGAGTTTTGTCTGGTTGACCTTGGCCTATCGGCCACTCGACCTGCCGCCGAACCCGATCAGCGAGACCTATAGCCTCACCGTCGCCGGCATGCTGCTGGGCTTCGTCCTCAACGCCGTTCTTCTGGTCGTGTTCGTGACCCGCATCAACAGGAACCTGCGCGAGCGCGACGCGCATCTGGCGGCGCTGCGCCAACATGCGGCCGAGCAGGACCACATCGTCCGCATGGGCCTGCTGGCCTCGGGCGCGGCCCACGAGCTGGGCACGCCGCTCGCCTCGCTGTCGGTCATCCTCAGCGACTGGCGCCGCATGCCCGATCTTGCTGCCGACCAGGAGCTCGCCGAGGATCTCGCGGAGATGGAGACTTCGCTGCAGCGCTGCAAGTCGATCGTCACGGGCATCCTGGTGTCGGCGGGCGAAGCGCGCGGCGAAGGCTCGTCGCCGACGACAGTGACGGCTTTCGTGACTGCGCTGGTCGATGAATGGCGCAACGCCCGCTCGGCGCGCACGCTCTATTTCGTCAACACGTTTGGCGAGGACGTCGCGATCGTCTCGGACATCGCGCTGAAGCAGGTCATCTTCAACGTGCTCGACAATGCCTACGAGGTCTCGCGCGACTGGGTCGAGCTCCTGGCGGAGCGCGAGGGCGACAATCTCGTAATGTCGATCAGCGACCGCGGCCCCGGTTTTGCGCCGGAGATGCTGGCGCAACTCGGAAAGCCCTACCAGTCTAGCAAGGGCCGCGCCGGCGGCGGGCTCGGTCTGTTCCTGGTGGTGAACGTGGTACGCAAGCTGGGCGGCAGCGTGACCGCCGAGAACCACAGGAAGCGCGGCGCCACCGTCCGCCTCACGCTGCCGCTTTCAACGCTCGCGATCGGAGACAGCTTTGATGCCTGACCGTTCGCTCATCGTCGTCGAGGACGACGCCGGCTTCGCGCGCACGCTGAAGCGCTCGTTCGAGCGCCGCGGCTACGACGTCGTGCTGGCCGCCTCGATCGAGGAAGTGCGCAAGGTGCTGGAGGAGCGATCCTTCGGCCATGCCGTGGTGGACCTCAAGCTCGGCGGCGCGTCGGGCCTCGCCTGCGTCGAACTCCTGCACACGCACGATCCCGAAATGCTGATCGTGGTGCTCACCGGCTTTGCCAGCATCTCGACAGCCGTCGAGGCGATCAAGCTGGGCGCCTGCCACTATCTGGCGAAACCGGCGAATACCGACGACATCGAGGCCGCCTTCCACAAGGCCGAAGGCAACACCGAAGTCGCACTCGATGCGCGGCCGACCTCGATCAAGACCCTGGAATGGGAGCGTATCCATCAGACGCTGATCGAGACGGACTTCAACATCTCGGAAGCGGCGCGGCGTCTCGGGATGCATCGCAGGACGCTGGCAAGGAAGCTCGAGAAGCGGCCGGTGAAATAAGCTGTCGTCCCGGACAAGCGCAGCTCTCGGCAACGTGTAGCGTTGTCCAGGGCGGAGCGCAGATCCGGGACCCCGCGCGAGCGCTTGCGCGTCGTCGCGATAACCACAGGGTTAGGTTTGGTGAAGACTCGTGACTACCAGCCCGGCCCGAGATCGTCACCTTCGCGCTAGCCGAGCAGATGGTGATGAACAGCGATGTCATCGCTCTGCTGACATCCTCGCGCAAAGCTGAAGACCGTCGCGAAGGGGCTCAAGGCTCTCGCGGTCGAGCTTCCCGCCAATTCACGCGCGATGGCCTGACATACCGCAGGGATCAGCCGCTGACGACAGCGCAACGGACTTTCCTGGAGATCCTCGATCAGAGAGCGGCGAAGCTCGCGCGCGCCAGGTGACATAGCAGGGAGAGACCCTGCCGCGAACCGATCGCCACACCGCATCAACCACACGCATCAATCAAAAAGCCCGGCCGAACGGCCGGGCTTTTGATTTGCTGCGATCGAGGCGAGAGGCGCTTACGCGGCCTCGTCGGCGACGGTGGTGTCGTCGCCATCCGTATCGTCGGTATCGCCCTCGGCATCCGCATCGCCCTCACCGTCGGCGGCTTCCGCCTTGGCGTTGGCGCGGCGCGGGCTCTTGGCGAGCTGGGCCTCGATCTCCTTGACCGCTTCGGTCTCGGTCGAGTGCTGCACCACCGCGATCTCGCGGGAAAGACGATCGAGCGCCGCTTCATAGAGCTGACGTTCGCTGTAGGACTGCTCGGGCTGCGACTCGGAGCGGTAGAGGTCGCGCACGACTTCCGCGATCGCGACGATGTCGCCCGAATTGATCTTCGCCTCGTATTCCTGGGCACGGCGTGACCACATGGTGCGCTTGACGCGGGCGCGGCCCTTGAGCGTCTCGAGCGCCTTCTTTACCAGCGCGGGCTCGGACAGCTTGCGCATGCCGACGTTGGCGACCTTGGCGGTCGGAACGCGCAGCGTCATCTTGTCCTTGATGAAGTTGATGACGAACAGCTCGAGCTTCGCACCGGCGATCTCCTGCTCCTCGATGGCCAGGATCTGGCCGACGCCGTGAGCGGGATAAACGACGAATTCATTGGCCTTGAAGCCCTGACGCTGGGTCACGACCTTCTTTTCCTCGACCTTCGGCGCAGCAGCCGCCGGCTTCACGGCCGGCTTGGCAGCGGCAAGAGCCTTGGCAGCAGCAACAGGGGCCTTCGACGCAGCGGGCTTGGCAGCGGGAGCCTTGGCAGCAGCAGGCTTGGAAACGGTCGCTTTCGCGGCCGGCTTGGCAGTCTTGTTAGGCATTGCGCTTCTTTTGTTCTTCGAGGACTTTGCAGCCGGCGCCTTAGTCGCGGTCCGACCCTTGGATGCGCTACGGCTGGCCGTCGCGACTTTTTTGGCCTCCTTATGGGAAGCCCTCGCTGAAGTACTCTTTTTACGCGTTTTCTGTGACACAGCCTGCGCGCGGAAACTGCCACGCCCCTGTTCGACATTCGGTTTCACGGGAACCCAGAGGGGCCAAACGGGGCTGACGGGGTTCGGCTCAATGTGCCCAATATAGCACATTTCCCGCAAAAATCAATGATTTAGGGGTCTTGAGGGCTGGTTTTCGGCCGCAACGAAGGTATTAGGGTTAAGTTTGGGCGGGATTTAGTCTCCCGAGCCGGGGTTCGGAGAAAAATATTTCTCGAACTTGCCCTCCATCCCGTCGAATTCCTTCGCGTCGGCGGGTGATTCTTTCTTCTGGGTGATGTTCGGCCAGCTTTTGGCGTAGTCGGCGTTGACCTGAAGCCACTTTTCCAGGCCCGGTTCCGTATCCGGCTTGATGGCGTCGGCGGGGCATTCCGGCTCGCACACGCCGCAGTCGATGCACTCGTCGGGGTGGATGACGAGCATGTTGTCGCCCTCGTAGAAGCAGTCGACCGGGCAGACCTCAACGCAGTCGGTGTACTTGCACTTGATGCAGTTTTCAGTGACGACGTAAGTCATCCAACGCTCCGAAAAGCTCTTTTAGAAGTCGGGGCTTGCGTAGCGCGGATGGCCCGGCGCCGCAAGGTCGGGAACGGCCGATCATGACGGCTTTATGTGTTTGATCGACCAAGAAATGAATTCAAAGCGCAATTAATTGCGTTTTGCTTCGCTCATCTCTTCGTAGAGCACCCGTGCCGAGGCAGCGTCACCGCGGCGCTCGTTGAAGGCGGTCACTTTCAGAACGCGCACGGTGCGATCAAGCGCGATGGTCAGCACATCGCCGATCTTGACCGCATGCCCCGGCGATGTCTCGCGCACGCCGTTGATGCGGACGTGGCCGGACTCGACGAGCTCGGCCGCGGAGGTGCGCGCCTTCACCACCCGCGCGTGCCACAGCCATTTATCGAGGCGCTGCCGCTCGGTGGTCGTGGCTCTATTCCTTCTGACGCGTTTTCTTCACGCGAACCGCTCCGCACTTCGCTTGAAAACGCTACGCTTACTCCTTGCGCCCGGCGAGCTGCTCTTTCAGCGCGGCGAGCTTTGCGAAGGGCGAGTTCGGATCAACAGGACGATCGCGCTCGCGCGGATTGGCGCTCGACGCATAGGGACGCAGCGAGGGACCCGACTCGCGGTCGCGACGGTCACGCCCCTTGTCGCGGTCGCGGCCACGATGCTCGCGGCCGCCGTCACGATCGCCGGGCTTGCCCTTGTTGCGATCACGGTCCTTGCCTTCGAAGCGGCGGTTCTTGTCGTCGCGCTGCTCGCGGCGATCGCCGCCCTGGCCGCCCTCTTCGCGACCCCTACGGAAATCCTTGCGATGCCCGCCATGGCGATGGCGCTCGCCGCGCTTCTCGCCGTCGGCTGCCTGCGCCGCTTCGCCCTCTGCGGGCGCGGCCGCCTGAGCACGCGGCTGATTGTGGTGGCGCTGGTGGCGATGGCGCTCGTGGCGCGGCTTGCGATCCTCGTGACGGCCGCCGGGACGCCAGACCTCGATGAGCTCGGGCTCAATCGGTGTGGCTGCGGCTTCGACAGGCGCGGCGGCATCGGCCGATGCAGCAGCTTCCGTTGCGGCGGCCTCGGCGGGAGCGGCTTCAGCAACTTCAGTGGGCGCAGCGGCTTCTTCCACCGGAGGCGCGATGCCGGGGGCGTCTTCCGGCGTGACCGGCACATCTGGAGACGCCTCTAACGCCGGCTCCTCGTGCGCGGGCTCGTCATGCAGCTCCATGCCGGGCGCGTCTTCGACGGTGAGAGCTTCAGCAGCGGGCGTCTCGGACGCGGTCGCCTCCGCCGGCAGGCCGGCAACGGCCCCAGCCGCAGTCTCGGTCGAGGTTTCGGCGCTGCCTTCGGTCACCGGCGTCTCTGCCGTGACCGTTTCGGCCACGACCGGCTTGGCCGGCAGCGGCGGACGCTTCTCCATGCGATAGCCGAGCGCGCGCAGCACCGAGGCGAAATCTTCGCCCGCGGAACCGGTGAGCGAGGTCATTGCCTGCGTCACCACGAAGCTGCGACCGTCGAACGCGCCGGCGGGCTTTTCGCCGGACGAGTTCTCACGCCAGGCAAGAGCCGGACGGATCAGGTCGGCAAGGCGCTCCAGGATATCGACGCGCACGGCGCGTTCGCCGGCCTGCTTGTAGCCGAGCACGCGATAGGCATCGCGCGGCAGCTGCTTGTCGACCGGGAACGAGGTGCGGCCCGAGCTCGCCAGATGCTGCGCACCTGACAGTGCCGAGGGATCGACATTGTCCTGCTTCAGCGCCCACAGCAGCGCTGCGAGCGCACGCGCGGCGGGCTTCAATAGGCCGGGGAAGTAGAGGTGATAGGCGCCGAAGCGGACGCCGTATTTCCGCAGCGTGGCACGCGAGGGCTGGTCGAGATCCTTCAGCTCATTGGCGATCCTGGGACGCTCGAGCACGCCGAGCGCCTCGACGAGCTGGTAGGCGATGCCGCGGGCAATGCCGGTGACGTCCTCGGCCTTGCTGAGCTCGAACATCGGCCCGAGCAGCTTTTCGATGTGCGTCTTGAGCCAGAGGTCTAGCCGGGCCTGCACTTTCTCGCGGGGGCCGCCGGTCAAGCGCTCGTCCGAGATGATGCGGATGCGCGGATGCAGCGCGTCCTCCGCGGCGGACAGGCGCGCCACAGCGTCGCCGGTCCAGCGGATGGTGCCTTCCGAGGTCAGCACGAACTGCTCGTCCGGCGCGTTGCCCAGCTTCTCGGCGCGCGCATTGATCTCGCCGGCGAGCACCGCTTGCGCTGCAGCCTGCAAGGCTTTCGCATCGGAGCCAGCTTCCGCCGCATCCGGTGCAAAGGTGAAGCCATCGAGGCGGCCGATGACATGGCCTTCGACGATGACTTCGCCGGTCTTGCCGATTTCAGTATTCAAGCTCGTGTTCTCCCGCAGGCGGCGCATCAATACACTGGTACGACGATCAACGAAACGCTCCGTCAAGCGTTCGTGGAGCGCATCTGACAATTTATTTTCGACCTCCCGCGTGACCCCCTGCCAGCGATCGGGGTCTTTCAGCCAGTCCGGGCGGTTGGCGACGAAGGTCCAGGTGCGGATCTGCGCGATCCGGCCCGACAGCGTGTCGATGTCGCCGGTCACGTTGTCGGCCTGGTCGACCTGGGCCGCAAACCAGGAATCGGGAATGCAGCCCTTCTGCATCAGGAACCCGTACAGCGTGGTCACCAGCTCCGCATGGGCGGCCGGCGACAGCTTCCGGTAGTCCGGAACCTGGCAGGCCTCCCACAGCCGCTCCACCGCGGCCTTGCCATGCGCGATATCGCGCACCTCGACGTCACGGGCGGCATGGTCGAGCACGCGCATGTCCTCGGCGATCGGCGCGCGCGTCAGCGCCTCATGGCCGGGGGCCAGGTTCAGGGACACCTGCAGCGCGCCGAGCGAGGAGAAATCCAGCTTCGAGTTGCGCCATTGCAGCATCTTCACGTTGTCGAAGGTGTGGTTCTGGAGCGCGTTGACGAGTTCGGGCTCGAACGGCGCGCAGCGGCCGGTGGTGCCGAAGGTGCCGTTGCGCGTGGCGCGGCCGGCGCGGCCGGCGACCTGCGCAAATTCGGCCGGCGTCAGGCGACGGAACTGGTAGCCGTCGAACTTGCGGTCGGAGGCGAAGGCGACGTGGTCGACGTCGAGATTGAGGCCCATGCCGACGGCGTCGGTGGCGACGAGGTAATCGACGTCGCCGTTCTGGAACATCGCTACTTGTGCGTTTCTGGTGCGCGGGCTGAGCGAGCCCAGCACCACGGCGGCGCCGCCATGCTGGCGGCGGATCAACTCGGCGATGGCGTAGACCTCGTCGGCGGAGAAGGCGACGATGGCGGTGCGCCGCGGCTGGCGCGTGATCTTGCGGTCGCCGGCGAATTCGAGCTGCGACAGGCGCGGCCGCGTGATCATGGACACGCCCGGCAACAGCCGCTCGATGATCGGGCGCATCGTCGCCGCGCCCAGCAGCAGCGTCTCGTCGCGGCCGCGGCGGTTGAGGATGCGGTCGGTGAAGACGTGGCCGCGTTCGAGATCGGCGGCGATCTGGACCTCGTCGACGGCGAGGAAGGAGACGTCGAGGTCGCGCGGCATCGCCTCGACGGTCGACACCCAGTAGCGCGGATTCCTCGGCTTGATCTTCTCCTCGCCGGTCACAAGCGCGACGGCTTCGCTGCCGACCCGCGCGGCGATCTTGTTGTAGACCTCGCGCGCGAGCAGGCGCAGCGGCAACCCGATCATGCCCGAGGAATGCGCGAGCATCCGCTCGATGGCGAGGTGGGTCTTGCCGGTGTTGGTCGGCCCGAGCACCGCAGTGACGCCAGCGCCAGGGGCGCGCTCGGAAGCGAAGGGGGAGGGAGAAAAGGCCATTCTGGGCGATTAGGTAGTAGCGATTTGGGCGAATGTCAGTGCTGTCTGGGGCGTGTCAGGGGCCGCACTCCGTCAGCCATGTGTCCGAACGCTGCGCTGCCGCCCCAAATTCCACTGTCATCGCCCGGCTTGACCGGGCGATCCAGTATTCCAGAGGCGGCGCTGCTCGAGCCGAGAGGCCGCGGCGTACTGGATGCCCCGGTCAAGCCGGGGCATGACGGCGGAGAATGTGGTGGCACTCCCCAAACCTCGCGCAACTGTCTCACTTTGCGACGCTTTTCCCGTTGGCTTTAAGCTTCGGAACGACTCTAGAACGAATCGCGGCCGAATCGCTGACTCCACTTGGAGTCCTGTTCCGTTCACGCAACATGTCGCGGGACACTTATTGACGGCGCACTAGATGGAGTTTTGCGCTGTCGTACAAGTGACGATTTGATAATGGATTTCCTTAAGTTGGGGACGGCGCGGAGTCGAATCAGAATCGGCGAGGAGTCA
Organism: Bradyrhizobium sp. AS23.2; assembly: GCF_001908185.1. Taxonomy (GTDB): domain Bacteria; phylum Pseudomonadota; class Alphaproteobacteria; order Rhizobiales; family Xanthobacteraceae; genus Bradyrhizobium. The sequence goes on along the minus strand of NZ_LGHM01000102.1, from coordinate 4,064 downwards.
AACAGATTCGCACGTCCGATCCTCATCCTGAGGAGCGCGTCAGCGCGTCTCGAAGGATGAAAGGCCCGACTGCATCCGCGCCGCCACAGCCGGGCCTCGCCCTTCGAGACGGCCGCGTTCCGTGGCCTCCTCAGGGTGAGGGTCAAGCGCCCAGAGCATTTTCGTGAAAACAACCCCATGCACAGTAGGAACGGGTGGCGGGGGAATGGCGGGGTGGCGGGGCGTAAGGTGTTGGAGTGGCGGGGCAAAATCCCCCGGTCGTCATTCCGGGGCGCGCCGCTTGGCGCGAGCCCGGAATCCATGGTGAGACAGTCTCTGCGGCCTGATGGATTCCGGGCTCGCGCTGCGCGCGCCCCGGAATGACGGAAGGGGCTTACTGCGTCTTCGCGACCCTGGGCGGCTGGGCGGTGGTGATGAAGCTGGTCGCTTCCAGCATGGCCGGCCCCAAGGGCGTCGGCACTTTCAGCCGGAACGGGACCAGGATGCGCGTGCCGGCGACGGGGGCGAAGGCGATCTCGATGTTGCGCTGGGCGGCGAGGTATTTGATCACGGGGCGGTCGGGGATGTAGCCGGCGACAGGCACGAAATAGAGCGCGCAGACCACGACCGGGCCGCGATAGCCCTTCTCGGCCTTCACCGTCTCCATGCGCTTGAAATCGAGCTTGAGGTCGTAGCGCATGCGGCCGTCGAAGATCGGCGCGCCACTGTGGCAGGCGTCCGGCGAAACCGGATCGCCGGTGCCGGGCACGCGCAGCAGCGAGGCCGTCATCGGATCCCAGACGCCGCGGCGATGCGCCTCGGTGACGACGATGCGATCAGGATCGACCGGCGGCTCCGGCACGATGCCGAACTCCTTCACATTGCCCTTGTCGAGCGTGATGTGGATCTCTTCGGTCTTCTTCGAGGTGGTGGTGGAGGCCTGGTAGCCGGTCGCGACCAGCGCGCCGTTGACCACCCGCCCCTGCGAGGCGCCGGTGCCGGACCCGTTCGCGATCGACTTCAGGATGCCCGAAGTTCCGCCGGAGGCCGCCGCCGAAAACACGTCGTCCTGGATGTCGATGTTCCAGGCGCCCTTGCCGACGGGAATGCCCGCCAGCGTCGCCTCATACTGCGCCTCGAGCTTGCCCTGCGCCGCCACAGGCTCGGCCCCCCACGCCAGGACGAGCCCGCAAAGGGCCGCCAGGGCCAGCCGGCCGGCACGGTCCAGCCGGGGCGCAAGATGGGGGGAATTGAACACGAAATGATCCAATCGGGGCGCAACCGCTGTTACTTAAGCCAAAAACCGCGGCAGACAATGTGTCCAGGCAAGTATGGGTGCGGAACCCACGGGACTATTCGGGGGCGAATACGCCCTTTATGTGATGTAAGGCGTTTCAAACATTGCCGTTTTGGTGATCTCTTCGCCTCTCCCCGCCTGCGGGGAGAGGCCGGATCGCATCGCCAGATGCGATCCGGGTGAGGGGGAGTCTCCGCGGGGGTGCTGCCCGCCAATCGTCCGCCAACTCTCACCGCCCCCGGGGAGAGCCCCCCTCACCCCAACCCTCTCCCCGCAAGCGGGGCGAGGGGGAACTGGCAGCGGGGCGCGAGGCGAAACCCGCGGCCCAACCGCCCCAAAAACTTGACTGCCCGCCCCTTCCCCCCCTATACGTCCGCCCGCTCCCTGCAAGGACAGAGAATTTGCACCCCCGTGGCGCCCCGAATGGCCGCCGCAACGCTTGGGGGAAAGGATAAGGATTTTTGCCATGTCTCGCCGCTGCGAACTGACGGCCAAGGGCCCCCTCGTCGGCCACAAGGTCAGCCACTCCAACATCAAGACCAAGCGCCGCTTCCTGCCGAACCTCGTCAACGTGACGTTCATCAGCGAAGCCCTCGACCGCAACGTGCGCCTGCGCGTCTCCACCAACGCGGTCAAGAGCGTCGACCACAATGGCGGCCTCGACGCCTTCCTGCTCAAGGCCAAGGCCGACGCCCTGTCGCCGCGCGCCCTCGAGCTGAAGCGTGCCATCCAGAAGAAGGTCGGCGACACCGCGCCGGCGAAGAAGGCTAGCTAAGCAAGTTTTGGAATTGGGCGGGGGCTAAGTTGCGTCGCGTAGCGTAATCTTAGCCAGTAGCGTTCTGCGTAACGGCCGGATCGAAAGATCCGGCCGTTTTTGTATTTCCCATCAATAATCCGCTACGTTCTTGCATATGACGTCGGGCGCGGTCGCCTCCTGGAGGGTCTTCAATGATAGTCGCCGGTGGCTGCTATTTTGAGCTGTGCGAACATCCGAATTGGAGAGCTCTTCGGGGCTCGGGCGGACGCGCCGCGATGGCGCTCGCTGGTCTGAGCCCTGGCGTTGCGCTAAAGACGTACTATCCCCCTCGACGGCTTTCCGATCTTACCTCCATCGAAACTTCTGGCATCGAGATCGTGGCCTCTGCCAGCCAAACACCCATCGCCTTTGCATACTTCCACGCGCTTTCCGATCCTGTCATGGCGCCTCAATCGGTTGAGATTGCGCCCAATGCACCTATTCATGCTTCAGGCGAAGCAGTGTTGAGGTTTGGACTAATCGAGGGAACTGCGGTGGTTTCGGCCAATCGCGCAGTCTACGATCCTCAGAGTGCACGCGGCTTTGAACCCTTCGATCAAAACGGATCACGCGCCTCAGAATTGGCGATTGTTTTAAACGAACGAGAGCTTTGCGGGTTGGGCAACTCGGCCAACCTCGAAGAGGCGGCTCGGGTCTCGATCGCTCAAGGCAATGCGAGTATTCTGATTGCGAAAGGGGGCATCAGAGGCGCCACGCTCTTCGTAGATAAAGAGCCGCCAATTCGAATTCCTGCGTATCGCTCCAATAGAGTCTTCAAGATCGGAACTGGCGATGTCTTCAGTGCCGCATTTGCCCATTACTGGGGCGAGAGACAACTCGACCCTTATTCTTCAGCAATCTTAGCTTCGCGTTCAGTCGCCACTTATTCAGAAACTAGAAATCTCCCACTGCCCCCTCCCGAGGGCTTAGGCGACTTAACTCCCGTCGATTCTCAGTCCTTCCGCCCGGTTTGTGTCGTCGGTAGCCCGAGAGCATTAGGTGCCCGCTGGTTGCTTGAAGAGGCCCGTTGGAGACTACAGCAATTGGGGTTGGAAGCAGCCGCGCCCTCTCTAGATGGCGCAGAACCGCAACAAGTCGATATTGCTAAGTATGGCTCAGTACTAGCATTGATGGACCATCTAGATGATGTAGCGAACCAACTTCTCGACCGCGCCAGACGGGCGGGAGTCAGGATCGTCTGGTTTCGCCAGCTAGAGGCCTCGACCGTTTCAGACGCATATATAGACGAAAGTTGCACCGAAGACTTTACTACCGCCCTTTACTGGGCTGGCTGGGCAGCCGCACAACAATAAGTTGTATCGAATCAAGATTTGTAAGAGACTGCCTGTCGGTGGGGGGAACCGAATGGCGGATGTTTGCATCATTTATGCAACCGCAGATGCTAGAGAAATTCCTGCGGCTCTTGAAGAAGAACTATCAGATACTTGGTCAATATGGTGGGCGAACAAAATACCGTCGGGAGACTATCGCGAGCATATTGAGCGTGAACTGCCGAAGGCAGCTTGCGTGATTCCGATCTGGTCTTCCCACGCCAGAATTAGCCGTGTTCTGCACGACGAGCTTGAAATTGCTAAAAGCTCTGGTGTCCCGATTTTGCCAATCCGAATAGAGGATGTCAGACCTCCACTGGGATTTGGAGTAGATAACAGCCTCGATATTCTCGGATGGACAGGTGAACGAGGTCGAGGCGAAATTTCCGAACTTCGCACTCGCATTACTAAGACTATCGACGATCGGCGCGCCAGCCTCCGGCGTCCTGAAGATCTTGGCTTGGGCAGCCCCTCAAAACTCCCAGCATTTTTCTTCTCGATCTCATCTCATAATACCCGTCTTAGCCCGACGGAAGCATTGAAAGCCCTTGATGTCTTCGGAGCTAAGCCAATTCTCGTGTCCGCCTATGATCTAGCCGAAACGCGAAGAACCAAAGAAATGGTTCGAAGGCTCAAGCGGCAGCGAAAGAAAGACTCGATC
>NZ_LGHM01000101.1 GCF_001908185.1 Bradyrhizobium sp. AS23.2 | reverse complement strand
ATCGCCGAACGAGCGCGACAGAACCCAAGACACCCCGCGGGATCGCATCCCAATCAGCAAAGTCTCTTCTCTTCAACAACATAGACAGATGGGTGTTCTGATGCGCAGTTGTAGTAGCAGCGCCATGCTTCGATGATGATCTTAGCCTCGGCGAGGCTGTAGAAGATTTCACCGTTGAGGAGTTCGTCGCGCAGCTTCGAGTTGAAGCTCTCGCAGTAGCCGTTCTCCCAGGGGCTTCCGGGTTCGATGAAGGCGGTCCTTGCGCCGACTGCGACGATCCACTCCCGCACGGCTTTGGCGATGAACTCCGGGCCGTTGTCGGAACGAACATGGCCCGGCACACCGCGCAGGATGAACAGGTCCGACAGAGCGTCGATGACGTCGGTGGAGCTGAGCTTGCGATCGGTACGGATCGCCAGACACTCCCGGGTGAACTCGTCGATGATATTGAGCATGCGGAACTTCCTGCCATCGTGGGTCCGGCCCTCGACGAAGTCATAGGACCAGACATGATTGGGGTGCTCCGGCCGAAGCCGGATGCATGACCCGTCATTCAGCCAGAGACGCCTTCTTTTGGGTTGCTTCTGGGGGACCTTCAGCCCCTCCCGCCGCCAGATGCGTTCGACGCGTTTGGCATTCACCGTCCAGCCCTCTGATCGCAACATCGCGGTGATCCTGCGATAGCCATAGCGGCCATACCGAGAAGCCAGCCGGACGATGTCGGCGGTCAATGCCTCGTCGTCCTTTCGACCTCTGGGCTTCTTGCGGTGGGTCGAACGATGCTGGCCCAGAACCTTGCAGGCAAAGCGCTCCGAGATGGAGAACTTCGCCATGACATGGTCGACGCAGCGGCGACGGCGGGAAGGGCTCAGAAGTTTCCCGAGGCAGCCTCTTTCAAGATCAGCTTCTCGAGCGTCAGGTCCGACACCGCCTTGCGCAGCCGGCTGTTCTCTTTCTCCAGCTCCTTGAGGCGCTTCACCTGATCGCCTTTCAGGCCACCGAACCTCCTTGCGCCAACGATAATACGTAAACTGCGTCACACCGATCGAGCGAACTGCTTCTCCGACCGAGCGGCCTTGTGAAACAAAACATCGACCTGGCGCAGCTTTGCGACGATCTCTTCGGGCTTGTGCTTCTTCTGGGGCATTCCAACGTCCTCTCCAAGGCTCAATAGCCTACTTCAGGGAGGACCACTTTTCAGGGGGCAGACCAGTCCCTGATTGCCTATGCAAGCAACGTGAATTCAAGTCTGAGGTCGCGCTGATCTACACGGGGTCCGAAAGGCCTTATTGCGCCCCCTTCAGGACCTCGCGAAGCGACGCTGCGAGGCGCTCATATTCCTCGGGCTTCGTCTCTTTGAGAGTAGCCAGGTCCGCCACAATGCGGTCGAGGCGTCGGGCTGCAGCTTGTGCCTTGATGTCATTGATCTCGCGATGGATCTTGGTGAATTCTTCGAAAGCCGTCGCATCCTGCTTCTCCTTCGGCAGGTCGACGATGAGAATAGCAAGAGCGTCCATGACGCGGCCCAGCTGACGACCGTAGCTCTGTGCGGCGACAACCTCTCGTTCGGTATCAGGCGCGCTTGAATTCTGCTCGTTGATGTTGGTAACGCTACCAAACACCCATCCGGGCAGTATGGGCTGCACGAAATTCCGGGGCGCCGCAAAGAAATCCAGAGGATTTGGCATGCTGCCCTTCATCCAGAATGGCCAGTCCCACCTCGGCGGATTCTTAGACTGAGAGTCGCTGCTCATGAGGTGGCTTCCTTCCGGCGAAGTCGACAGGGGACGATGTTGGATGTGGTCGCAAGTCGAATGTAGGCTGAGAGATCATGCCCCACTGTGAAGGATTTCATATCAAACGCAGTAATAGTGAGCTATGTGCGAGCTTTGGTTGGTCGTGTGTAGCATGAGGCTTTACTCGCCAGCCGCATCAGAACTTTCGGACGCAATCGCTCTAAAGAGATATCTACTACACCCTCAACCGGCGACTACGCGAGCGACTTGGGTACCCTCAACGGCGCAGTGAAAATGACCGGATTTTACCCGCGATATCTGTGTTGAGGCCTATCCGAACCTACAGCAAACAATCAACAATGCCTACAATGACCGGAGGCAGCGAAATCGCGCTACGGATGAAGTTGCTTTTGCTGCAAGCGCAAGCGCGTGTCGAGACAGTAGCCGACTGAAATCGCCCGAAGCACAAGCGCCCGGAAGCTCCGCTATAGAGCTGTCTGCGAAGTCAAATTTTCGCCCGCAAACCACTTTCCCCCCCATGGACGCGGTCTCGCAACATGCGAGCTCTGCTTCAAAATGGTGTCAGTCCAATCTCTCGCAAATCCGTTCTTGACACGCTCACTAACTTACAAACCTGCGCCCTTAGAGATCGCGTCTGAGAAGGAGCGATCGACGATTTCATCGACACTAAGCTTTCGCTTGATAAGACCCCAGCGGAAATAGAGGTCGATAGTGCTTTGCTCGTCCCTCGTCACGCTATCGTCGATTGGCGCAATGCGCACTTTTGCCCGCGACAGCCAATTCAGCGGCACCACAGTTGGGATATTCATCAACCTGCCCCACGTCTCGGCGTAGCGGTTGGGATTGGTGAGCGACCAGGCCCTCGCAGCCGCAAGCCGACGGATGAAGTCGGTCGCGCGCCCACACAGGACGTCGCGATAGCCATCGTCGAAGTCGCCGGCGAAACTGTCGATCAGCCGCGCATTCACCACGAGCCGCGCCTCGATGCCGCCGACGACCTCCTGCACGAGCGCAAGGGTCGCAAGCGGCGCGCCGAGGCTGGAAGGCACGCGTTGCCGGACGAACTCGATTAGCCAGTCGCGCGCGGCGCGCGCGATGCCGTCATAGAATCGCGGCAATAAAACGGTGTGCGTGGCAGCTTGCGAGACGTCCAGCCCGCGCCAATCCGCAGGTCTGCGCACGTCGATCTCGTGATCAAGCGGGAGGACGACATCGTCAAAAACGACGTCGTGGCTGCCGGAGGCGCGCAGGCCAAGATGATCCCAGGTCTCGACGATGCGTGTGCCTGGCAGGCCCGCCGTCACCAGAAACTGACCAACTCTAGGCTCGGGCTCGTCTGTCCGGGCCCACACCAGGTTCCATTTCAGGATCGGCGCGCCGGTCGAATAGATCTTGCGGCCGGTGCGCCACCCGGTCTCGGTGCGCCGCGCGACGGTCGCGGGAAGGCCACCGCGCGCGGGCGAGCCGAGCTCGGGCTCGACGCGCAGCGCGTTGATCAAGGCGAGGCCTTCCACGGTCTCGCGCGCAAGCTTGCGCGCCAGCCGGGCCGGCCAGGCCGGGCTGCGGGCCATCACCAGGTGATTGATGCAGTGCATCGACAGCACCAGCGCGGTCGACGGACCGGCTTGGCCGATGATGCCGACGATGCGGGAGGCATCTCTTACGCCGGCGCCGGCGCCGCCGAGTGCGGCCGGCACCGTCAGCGACAGCAGACCGGCCTCCGAGAGCTCCCTGAAGTTCTCAAAGTGAAGCTGCCGTCGCGGTCATGCGCTGCCGCGCGCCCGGAGAAGGTCGCGGCAAGGCTTTGCGCGCGCGCGAAATAATCGGCCGCGGCCGGGACCGCCCTTTCCCGCGCGGCCGGGCTCCCTGAAGACGTCACCATGTGGCATCTAACCCCAAGAGGCCGAGGATCTGGCGGCGCAGATCCGCGAGATAAGGATCGCCGCGATGGCGCGGATAGGGCCAGTCGACCTGGATGTCGGCCTTGACCCGTGCCGGTCGGTCGCTGAAGACGATGACGCGGTTGGCGAGCACCAACGCTTCCTCAGCATCATGCGTCACCAAGAGCGTCGTAAAGCCCTTGCGCTGCCAGAGTGAGACGAGCTCGGCCTGCATGGTAATGCGGGTGAGCGAGTCGGGTTTGCCGAGCAGCTCGTCGAGGATCAGGATTTTTGGATCGTTGACCAGCGCGCGGGCAAGCGCGACGCGTTGCGCCATGCCGCCGGAGAGCTGATGCGGATAAGCATTGCGGAAGGAGGCAAGTCCGACGAGATCGAGCGCGCCATCGACGCGCTGGCGCTGGCTCTTGAGGATACCCTGGGCCTCCAGCCCGAGCGCGACATTGTCCCAGACCGAGCGCCAGGGAAACAGCGTCGGGTCCTGAAACACGACGACGCGCGACGGATGTGGGCGGGTAATGCGGGTCTCGTCTTCGCGCAGCGTTCCGGCCCTGGGCTTGTCGAGGGCTGCGTCCTATTATGATCGCGGACCTCTGACCATTGCGCAGACGAAGATTGCGACCGGCGATCTCCCTGAGCTATCCAAGATCAAGATCGTGGACTGATACGGCGCGAATTGGAAGGACGGCCACGAGTCTTTTGAGTTGGAGCCGAGCTGACTCTGGATCGGCGCTTTCCCTTCCCGGACGTCTTCCAAGGCCCGCACCCCCGTGGCCAAACTCTCGAAGCTGATGAAGCGCTCCGAAGGCTCATTGAGACAGAAGGCTCGCAGCCTTGGAGTTGGGCTGGGCCATCAGCGTTGAACGAAAAGGCCCCGGCGTGCTCACTCGCCGGGGACCTTCTACGCATTCGCGCCATTTCCCGCTTACACCAGTCGGCTCGCGCCCAAGGTGTTGGCGATCGAGCGTCGGCGAAGTAACATGCGCAAGCGAACTCGCATTTTCTAAGGTGAGTCGGCTCCGTGCACGACCATCATCGCCGACTCGCGAGCTCGGTAGCATCAGGGCATCTAGAAAAACCTAGCCTCTACTCACAGCGTTGACGCCGCTGCCACGATTTCGCCTCTGGGCGACCGGCTAATTCATCAGTGTCATGCAGCGATTCGCGTGAGGCATTGGGATGCCCGACTTGACGCGCTGGAACAGGCTAGCTCGCAGGGAGCAGTGAATTGTCATTAAGCTGTTCGGCGGAGGTTCCACGCATGGCGACAGCCTGATTGAGACGGTCAACCTCATGCGGCTGGGTCTCGTCACTAAGAACGGTTTAACCTCGGCCGGCCTTGAGGTCTTCGTCGCTGCTTTCAAAGCGCAACGTGACGCGCGTCAGCGGGAATTGCTGGCGTAAATCGCGCGGCGCTACCAGAACGGCAAGCCGGCTGCAAATCTCTCTACGTACCATGGACAGCGATTGGGCGCGACAGAAACAGGATCGCGTTAAAAGCGCTCGACCTGTCGAAATCCGCGGTGCCCCAAATAAGTGGCGGCAGTCGGCGGGCAATAGCATCGGCAGTGACGCGCGAACGACTGGAGCGCTCCACCCTTGTTCGGCATCCGCCGCCGAACCGGGAGTGGTTCCGGTTGACAGCAAACATGAGACAGGCCAGGTGAGGCGTTGTGAGTCCGTCCCAAGTAGAAAAACCCCGGCATGGCTGCAGAGGTTTTCGCATTTCGTGGTTCGGCGTGACGCGGCTGGATCAGAAGTCCATGCCCCCATGCCGCCCATGCCGCCGCAGCCAGGCGTCGGCCCAATGCTTCGACAAACGACTCATATCGCTCGCGTCCTTTCGCCTGGGCTGCTGGTTGTGCCGTGTCAGGCAAAGGCGGAGTCGCCGTGAGCCAAAACCGGACGAACAGGGCTAGCGCCTCGTTCGGAATCGTAACGTGGCGTTCAAGGCGTTCGAACTGGCGGGTCAGACGGTCCAAACGCCGGCTGAGCGCTGCCTCCATTCGCTCCGAATTGTCTGGCGACAGAAACGTCGACAGCGCCGTCTCCACAACGAGCGCCTGAGCCACCCGCTTGCGGCTGGCATAGTCAGCAAGCTGAACAGCGAGGTCCGGCGGCAGACGAAACGTATGCTTGGTGCGCATGCTCTCTGCTCAGAGATCGAGACCGTCACCCGGATCCATTGCGGCTTGACGCGCAACGCTAGAGGCCTGTTTGCGAAGAACGCCGGCGCGCTGGACCTCGTCGTCACCTTCCTCATCGGCAACTGCCCTTTCCGTGCTGCGGTTCATCTCCACCTCTTCGTGCTGGCCGAGCTCCGGTTCTCACCGACGAGCGGAAGTACTTCGTCTCGGAAGCGTCAGTCTATCGGCTGCTGAAGGCGCATGACCTGATCACCAGTCCGGCCTATGTGGTGATCAAGGCCGCGGACGAGTTCAAGGACAAGACCACCGC
>NZ_LGHM01000100.1 GCF_001908185.1 Bradyrhizobium sp. AS23.2 | reverse complement strand
CTTGGTCAGGCCGCCGGTCTTGTCGCCCACAACCGAGGTCAGAGCGGTGTATTCGGTGTCGACGGTCGCAGCCGACAGACCGAGCGAGTCGGAGACAGCGGAGAGCGCGGCGTTGTCGGCGCGCATCGACGTTGCGATCGACCAGTAGGCGGCGTTGTCCGAAGCGGTCGAGACGCGCTGGCCGGTCGAGATCCGGTTCTGCGTGGTGGCGAGTTGCGAGCTCACATTCCGGAGGGTCTGGAGCGCGGTCATCGCTGAGGAGTTGGTGAGGAGACTAGAACCCATTTTTGATGTCCCTTTGAAGATTGAATTGAGTTTGGGGACATACCGGGCTTGCACCGGTACGACAGGGCGGCGTCATGCCTTTGGGCTGCGAAAAAGCGGGCCCAACCTGTCGTAACGGAGAGGTTAGCGCACGAAGCTTGTGCGAGGCTTGTGGCTCTGTGCTCTCTCAGCAACAGGGCAGCCGAAATTACGGCGTGCGCGCGACGTCACGCCAAACGAAAGGGCCGCGCTTCGCGAGAAGCGCGGCCCTCCCCAGATGGTTTAAGGCTTAGCGGAACAGCGACAGGATGCTCTGGCTGCTGTTGTTGGCGATCGAAAGCGCCTGCACGCCGAGCTGCTGCTGGACCTGGAGGGCCGACAGGCGGGTGGACTCCTGGTTCATGTCGGCGTCGACGAGCTGGCCGATGCCGCGATCCACCGAGTCCATCAGCGACTTCACGAAGTCCGTGTTGGTCGAGATACGGTTCTTGACGGCGCCGAGATCGGCGGCGGCCGAAGCCACCGAGTTAATCGCACCGGTGACCTGCGCGATGTAGCCATCGAGCGTGGTCTGGTCAGCCGCAGAGTCGGTCAGCGCCGCGATGTTGATCGTGTCGACCGACGCAGCGCCACTGACCTTGTCCAGGATACCGCCCTGGGTCGCGGTGTAGAGCGAGTAGTTGGCGGTCGTCAGGGTGATTTTGCCGACGGTGGGCGTGCCGCCAACGCGAGAGAACGACGACACCAGGTCGAAGGTCGCCGGCGTGGTCGCGGTCGTGCTCAGCCAGTTCACGCCGTTGAAGGTCGCCGCATCGGCCGTGCCCTTCATCTGCTGCTGGATCTGGGTGATGTCGGCCTGGATCTTGGTGCGGTCGATACCAGCGGTCTTGGCTTCGACGAGCAGCGACTGGAGCTTGGTCAGGCCGCCGGTCTTGTCGCCCACAACCGAGGTCAGAGCGGTATATTCGGTGTCGACGGTCGCAGCCGACAGACCGAGCGAGTCGGAGACGGCGGAGAGCGCTGCGTTGTCGGCGCGCATCGACGTCGCGATCGACCAGTAGGCGGCGTTGTCCGACGCGGTCGAGACGCGCTGGCCGGTGGAGATCCGGGTCTGCGTGGTGGAGAGTTGCGAGCTCACAGACCGCAGGGTCTGGAGTGCGGTCATGGCGGTCGAGTTCGTAAGCAGGCTTGACATTGCGAATGTCCCTTTATGTACGCGTTACATTTTCACTTGGGACATACCGGGCTTTCACCGGTACGGAGGGGCGGCATCATGCCTTTGGACTGATATGGGTGGGGTCCAACCCGCCGTGACGCATTGCTAGCACGCCGAATCTTGCTTTCGGATTAAGACCGCTAGAAATTTCGTAGTAAAATCATATGGTTAAGATTACTTGGCGCTAACCATTCTCGCTAACCTTAACGGCCGGCCGGCCGGCGATCGCGGCCCTTACGAGAACGACCGCACCAGTCCGGAGGCGAGCAGGTTCCAGCCGTCGATCAGCACGAAGAACAGCATCTTAAACGGCAGCGCGATGATCGTTGGCGGCATCATCATCATGCCCATCGACATGGTCAGCGTCGCCACGATCATGTCGATGACGAGGAACGGCAGGATGATGAGGAATCCGATCTCGAACGAACGCCTGAGCTCCGAGATCATGAAGGCCGGAATGATGACGCGCAGGTCGATGCGCTTGTCGTCGAACTTCTTGCGAAAGCTTTCCGCGGCGAGCGCCTCGAAGGTCTGGAGATCCTTGTCGCGGACATGGGCCAGCATGAACTCGCGGAACGGATCGGTGATCTTCAGATAGGCCTCCTCCTCCGAGATCTCATTCTTCATGAGAGGCTGGACGCCGGTTTCCCAGGCGCGGTCGAAGGTCGGCGCCATCACATAGAAGGTCATGAACAGCGCCAGGCTGATCAGCACCAGATTGGCCGGCGTGGTCTGGAGGCCAAGGCCGGAGCGCAGGAACGACAGCGACACCGCAAACCGCGTGAAGCTCGTCACCATGATGAGCAGCCCCGGCGCCACCGACAGCACCGTGATCAGCGCCATCATCTGGATGATGCGGCCGCTGGTCGAGCCGTTGCCGGGCGGCAGCAGCGAGTTGAGATCCGGAATCTGGGCGAGTGCTACCTCTGGCAGCACGACCAGAACCAGCGCCAGCAGCAGGACTTTCACTCTCACTGGATCACCAACGTCTCAATGATCAGTTCGCGGACCTTGCCCGACGAGCGGATAGTTGCGCGCTCGGCCAGGTCGTCGCGCAGATGCTGGAGCCCGCGCGATCCCTCGAACTGCGCAACCGACGCCGACCGCAGGTAAGTCACGATGTCCTCGCTGATGTGAGCGGCCAGGATGCCGGCATCCTCGTCGCTCATGCTCTCGGTCACCATGGAGGCCTCGACGCGGGCCCAGTTGTTGGCCGGCGCGGCGAGATTGGTCACAATCGGGGACAGTTTTCTCAGCCGCGCGCTGCCGGCGTAGCTCGAGGCAATGGGCGGGGGCGTGGCGCTATTCTTCGCGTCGGCGACGCGCTGGGCAGCCGCAAACAGGTGCAGGCCGGCAATCGCGCCCGCACCGATCGCGACCAGGGTCAGCGCCACGATGGCCGCAATCAGGCGCATGACGTCCCCTGCCCTCGCGTCGCGGCCAGGCCGGTGCGCATCTCAGAATGGTGCCACGGCGTCATAGATCCGATGTCCCCATCCAGGCTGCTGCACGTCAGACAGATTTCCGCGACCGCCATAGGAAACGCGCGCCTCGGCGATCTTCTCGTAGGAGATCGTGTTGGTCCGCGAGATGTCGCGTGGACGCACGATGCCGCCGACGTTGAGCACGCGCATCTCCGTGTTGACACCGAACTCCTGCGAGCCGCTGATCATCATATTGCCGTTCGGCAACACGTCGGTGACGATGGCGGCGATGGACAGCTTGATGTCCTCGGTGCGATCGATCTGGCCGTTGCCCTTGATCTGGGTGTTGGTGTTGAGGTTGGCGGAGGTCTGGCCCTTGTCCTGCCATCCCGCCACGTCCATCAGCCAGTCCAGCCCGAACTTGATCTGCGAATCGCGCGAGCGGCCGGTCTTGTTGTCGAGCTTGGCCTTGTCCTGCATCGAGATGATCACTGTCACGACGTCGCCAACGCGCCGGGCGCGGGGATCGCGGTAAAGATCGGTGCCGTCGTCCCAGGTCGAACGGTAACTGACCGGCGTGTGCGTGCGGGGCGACACCGGGATCGGCTCGGTCGGCGTCCTCAGGCCGCTGCCCACGGGCGACAATTTCGGGCCGTACAGGATCTCGGCCGTATCGTGGGAACACCCGGCAAGCAACAGGAGCGACAGGATGAGGATCGGCTTCTTCATCTACTTGGTCTTTCCGTCATCCACACGACGCATGCCGCCAAGCAGATCGGCGAGGTGCGCCGCGCGTGCCGTATCCATCTCGTTGAAGATTGCGCTCGAATTCCTCGGGCTGAGCTTGGCGAGCACGGCGGCGGCGGTCTCGTCCGCCATGCCGGCGATCTGGGTGGCCGCAGCGTCCGGTTTCATGCGCGAATAGATCTCGACGACACTCGCTTCGGCCTTCTTCAGGAAGTCGTCGCGCAGCGCCATCCACTTCTCGTATTCGGCACGCTTGGCCTCGACCTCCGCGATCCGCTCGCGTAGCTGGTTCTCGGCCTTCTCCAGCTCCTTCAGCTGCCAGGCCAGCCTTGCATCGACGGCAGGGTCGGCCACGTTGCTACAGAACAGGGCGACGTCGCCGTCTGCGGGCGCAGCGGCCACGGGGCGGCGCGGGCTTCGGCGGCGCCGTGACGCTGCCGGGCTTGGCAGGGCGTACGGTCGCAGGTGCGGGCGCTGGCGCCGGTGCAGGCGGCTCGGAGGCGGCCACCGCGCCGGTGACCGCGAGTCCGGAGTCTTCAGCCGCCCATGCCGTCGCCCGGATGGACGCATTGTCGCCCGGGATTGGCGTGGCCGCCGTGCGCGGCTTCTGCGGTCCGGCCGCGCGGGCGAATGAGAGCAGGTTGAGCGGCTTCGACGGCTTCGCATCATCCAGCGCCAGCACGGGCGACGTGCTCGCGAGCACGGACACCGCGAGGAGGAGGAGTTTGGCTTTGTGATCCAGTTTCAGCATCGGGCCGCGTGCGATTCTCGGTCGAGACCTGAGCATTGAGCGACCATGCTTGCACGACGCTTGCGCATCATTGCACGATGACATCGGCCTGGAGTGCGCCGGCCGTCTTGATCGCCTGAAGGATCGCGATGATGCCGGACGGCTTCAGGCCGATCTGGTTCAGCCCGCGCACCAGCCGCTGGAGATCGACGCCGCTGAGGATCGCCACCTGCGATCCGGCCTCGTTGGCTTCGACGACGGTCTGGGGAACGACCACCGTCTGCCCTAGCGAGAACGGCGCCGGCTGCGACACCACGGGAAGCTCGGTGACGCGGACCGTGAGATTGCCGTGCGTCACCGCAACGGTCGATATCCGCACGTCGCGCCCGATGACCACCGTGCCGGTGCGCTCGTTGATCACCACCCGCGCCGGCGTATCCGGTTCGACCGTCAGCTCACCGATTTCGGCAAGGAAGCGGACCGGGCCGATGTGGCGCGGCTTCGACAGCACGATGGTGCGGTGGTCGCGCTCGAAGGCGATCTGCGCGCGATAGCGGCCGCCGGCGAAGCGGTTGATGGCGTCCAGGATTCGCGTCGCCGTGACGAAGTCGGGATTCTTGAGCTCCAGCACCAGGAACTCCATCTCGTGGAGACTTCCCTTCACCTCACGCTCGACCAGCGCGCCGTTCGGAATGCGCCCAGCGGTCGGCGTCCCCTGGCTGACGCTCTGAGCCTGACCTCCGACACTGTAGCCGGCAACCGTAACCGCCCCTTGCGCCACCGCGTAGACCGCACCGTCGGCCGCGCGCAGCGACGTCATCACCAGGGTGCCGCCGAGCAGCGAGGTCGCATCACCGAGCGACGACACGGTCACGTCCATGCGCTCGCCCGCCCCGATTGAAGGCAGCAGGTCCGCAGTCACCATCACGGCGGCGACGTTGCGTGTGCGCAGCGTCGTCGGACGCGGGGGATTGTTGGTGCTCGTGGTCTCGTTCCTGACGTTGATGCCCATGTTCTCGAGCATCGATTGCAGGGACTGCTCCGTGAACGGAGCATTGCGAAGCGTGTCGCCGGTGCCGTTCAGGCCGATGACGAGGCCATAGCCGACGATCTGGTTTTCGCGCAGTCCCTTGATATCCGCGATGTCCTTGATGCGGACAGCGGCCTGGGCGCTGGCGGCGGAAACGATGAGGAGGAGCGCAAGCAGGACTCTGGTCATGACCCGTCCACGACCTTGACGGTGCCGTCCGCCTGGACGACGCCCCTGATGATCACGCCAGTGTCGGTGTTTCGCACCGGGATGAGCGCGCCGGGCGCGCCGGACTGCATCGCCGAGCCGTAAGTGACGATCGACAGGCCACTATCTTCCACCACGACCTTGACCATCGCGCCACGGGCGACGGTCCAGGGATCTTCCACAGAGTTGGTCGGGATCGGCTGGCCCGGCAGCAGCGTGCGCCGTGCCATGCGGCCGACCAGGACCTGGCGTCCTTCGATGAACATGGCGACGCCGAGCAGATTCGGTGCGAACGCGCGCTCCGTGATCATGTCGTCCCGGATCAGCTCGCCGGCGCGGATCGATACGGCCGGCACGGGAAGCCGCTTTTCCTCGGCCGCAGCGACCTGCGCCGAGACGAGAACCAGCAGCACGGCGGCCAGCCCGCGCACCATCAAGCCCACCCTGTTCAACATCGAGACACCGGAACTAGCGCATGCCCTTCGAGACCGTCTGGGCCATTTCATCCGAAGCCTGGATGACCTTGGCATTCATTTCATAGGCACGCTGAGCCGAGATCAACTCGGTAATTTCCTTGACGGGATCAACGTTCGAGGCTTCGAGATATTGCTGGTTGATCTGGCCATACCCCGCATCCCCCGGGAGCCCGACGACTGGCGTGCCGGACGCCGTCGTCTCGCGATAGAGATTGCCACCCAGCGGTTCGAGGCCCGCTTCGTTGGCGAAGTTCGCGAGGTTGAGCTGGCCGATCTGCCGCGGGTTCACTTCCGTGTCCAGCTTGGCAAACACCTGGCCGGTCTTGTTGACCGTGACCTGAACCGTTCCCTGCGGCACCGTGATTGCCGGATCGAGCAGATAGCCGTCGATCGTGACGAGCTGGCTGTTGGCATTGGTGTTGAACGAGCCCGCGCGGGTG
The DNA here is from genome assembly GCF_001908185.1 of Bradyrhizobium sp. AS23.2. Taxonomy (GTDB): domain Bacteria; phylum Pseudomonadota; class Alphaproteobacteria; order Rhizobiales; family Xanthobacteraceae; genus Bradyrhizobium. The sequence goes on along the minus strand of NZ_LGHM01000100.1, from coordinate 11,459 downwards.
TATTGCACCTCGTTGTTCGGGCCCAATATCTGAAACCAGCCGCGGCCGTTGATCGCCAGGTCGTAAGGATTTCCGGTCTGCGTGAGTGCGCCCTGGATGTGCAGCTTGCGGATGGCCGCCGACTTGACGCCAAGGCCAAGATTGGCGCCTTCCGGAATCGGCGACGAGCCGTTGACGTTCGCGACGCCTTGCATGCGGTCCATCTGATAGAACAGATCGGTGAATTCCGCGCGCGCACGCTTGTACGACGTCGAGTTGATATTAGCGATGTTGTTCGCGATGACTTCGATGTTGGTCTGCTGGGCATTCATGCCCGTAGCCGCAATGGCGAGCGATTTCACAGCGTCACTCCTTCAGATCAAATCGACATCCGAACGACTTCTTGATAGGCCTGCACGACCTTGTCGCGAACCGCGACCGCCGTCTGCAGGGCCTGCTCGGCCGACATCAGCGCCTCCACGACGCGCCGCGTCGATTCCTTGCCCTGCATCGCTGAGATCGACGCCGCCTCGCCCGCCTTCAGCGTCCCGATCGCGTCCGTCGTCACCTGCTTCATCACCGATTCGAAGCCGACGTCGTCGGTTGACTGGATCGCGGTCGGAGCCGCGGGCGAGATGGCCTGCGCCTCGGTCGCGCGGGACGCCGCCTGTCCAGCGGAAATCGCGGTGGATGAAATCGCCTCAAGCATTGTCAGCTCCTCAGAAGGTCGATGGTCATGCCCAGCATCGACCTCACCTGTTTCACGACCTGGAGATTGGCTTCATAGGACCGATTGACTTCCCGCATGTCGGCCATCTCGATCATCATGTTCACGTTCGGCAGCTTGACGTAGCCGGCCTTGTCAGCGGCGGGATGCCCCGGATCGTACTCGACGCGATACGGTGTGGTGTCGACCCCGATCTCCTTGACCTTCGCAAGCTGCGCGCCCGAGGCACGATCCATTGCGGCGTCGAAGGTGATCGTCTTGCGCTGATACGGATCGGCGCCGGCGGCACGCCCCGTCGACGTCGCGTTCGCTAGGTTTTCCGAGACGATGCGCATGCGAGTCGACTGCGCCTCGAGCCCGGAGCTCGCAACCGTCAATGAAGCTTGCAGTGAGTCCAGCATGTCAGTTCACCTCAGGTCTTTGCGCTCGACAGCAGCATGCGGTGAAACGACCGCACGACCGCCGAATTCATCGAATAGTCGCGACTGACGTCGCTACCCTTGATCATCTCCTGCTCGAGGCTGACGGAGTTGCCGGAGTGAACCACCTCCCAGCTGTCCTTCTTGGCGGTCGCCCGCGTGTCGGTCTCGGCCGGGGAAAGCTGCATGTGCGAGGGCGATGTCGTCGCGAGCCTGACCGGCATGCCGTCGAGCACCTTGTTGAAGGGCTCGACGTCGCGCGCCTTGAAGCCCGGCGTATTGGCGTTCGCGACGTTGGTCGCGATGGTCGACTGGCGAACCTCGAGCCAGCGCGCCTGCGACGATGCGAGTTCGAAAAGATAAAGCGGTCCCACGACAGCCCCATTCTGGTCAATTCGAGAGAAGCTTAGGGGCGCAAGCTTTCGTCAGGCTGATGCGCGAGAGCGCCGTCCTCGGAAAACTACTGAACCTTTTCGGGCCGCGGCGCCTGCTTCGACTGGAGGAAGTAGATGATCTCGGCTACGGGCCGGAAGAATTCCGCCGGAATCACCTGATCGACCTGAACTGCCTCGTAGAGCGCGCGCGCCAGTGCCTTGTTCTCGATCACCGGAATTCTGTTCTGCTCGGCGACCTCGCGGATCTTCAGCGCGATCACGTCCATGCCCTTCGCCACGACGAGCGGCGCTGGGTTTTCCTCACGCTTGTAGCGCAGCGCGATCGCAAAGTGCGTGGGGTTCGCGATCACCAGCGTCGCGCGCGATGCTGAGGCGATCATCCGCTGCCGCGAGCGATCGCGCGCCAGCGAACGCAGGCGCGCCTTGACCAGCGGATCGCCCTCGGCCTGCTTGTGCTCGTCCTTGATCTCCTGTCGCGTCATGCGCAGCTGGCGACGCCAGTGGAAGCGCGCCCAGGCAAGATCGATCGCGACCAGGACGATGGTCGCAATACAGATCGCCGAGACGATCCGCATCGCGATGTTGAGAATCATCTCCGGCAGCGCGACCGGATCGGTGTACATCGCCTCGAACGCCTTCGCTTCCGACGAGCGCAGCACGAAGACGACGACAGCCGTCACCGAGACGAGCTTGAACAGCGACTTTGCGAACTCCACGAGGCCCTGCGACCCGAACAGTCGGGTCCAGCCGCCGATCGGAGAGATTCGCGATAAATCCGGCTTGATGCGTTCCAGCACCAGACGCGGCGCATTTTGTAGAAGCGACGAAGCCAGCCCGAACACTGCCAGGATGACGACCAGGGGTACCAGGAATCGCAGCGCCTGGAGGCCTACTTCCGTGAGAAGGTTTTGCACGTCCGTCCCGGTGCTCAGCGGGAAGCCCGCGGGGTCGTCGAGGAAGCTCGTCAGGGTCGGCGTCAATTGCTGCACGCCCTGGCCGATCAGGAATGCCTGGATCACCATCAGCGCCGCCATCGAGGCGAAGATGGAAGCCTCCCGAGAGACCGGAATTTTGCCCTGTTCGAGCGAATCGCGGACTTTCTTCTCGGTCGGCTCTTCTGTTTTGCTCTCCTGATCGGATGATTCTGCCATGCCCGTTCAGCGGTCAGCGGAAGACCAGCTCATCCTCCTGCTCGGGGTTGAGCTCGATTTCACCCTTCTCCGCGAGGTCGAGGGCGAGGTCGGTGATCACGCGCCGCGCCTCCAGCACGTCGCGCTGGTTCGACGGCTCGCCGATGGCGAGTTCGTGCTCGACGACGCGGCGGACGCGCGAGGCGACCGAAGACAGGATCAGTTCGCGGAAATGCTTGTCGGTCCCCTTCAGCGCGACGACGATGCGATCGGTCGGCACCTGGTCGAAGATCATGGTGCGCGCCTTCGGCGTCAGGTTAACAACGTCGTCGAAGGTGAACAGCAGTTCCTTCAGCACTTCGGCAGACTTCGGCCGCTTCTCCGACAGGCTCTTCAGCATGTCCTCGATGTGGCCGCGCTCCATCTTGTTGATGATGTCCGCGACACGGGCATAGGTGTCCGCGCCGAGGTTGCGGGCGAAGTTCAGCGTCAAATCCTCGTGCAGCGTCTTCTCGAGGACCCTCATGGCGTCGTCGGCGATCGGCTTGAGGCTGAGCACGCGCCGCATCAGCTCATTGCGCAGGCTCGAGGGCAGCTGGCTCATGACCTTGGCGGCACAGGCCGGCTTGACCTTGGACAGGATGAGCGCCGCGGTCTGCGGATGCTCCTTCGAGAGATAGCTTGCGAGCGAGTTTTCAGAGACCGACGAGACGCGGTCCCACACCGACCGGCTTGAATTGCCCAGCAGGTCCGACATGATCGCCGAGACCTGTTCGGCGGGAAGCACGTCGCCAAGCACGGCCTCCAGACCGCCGAGCGTGCCGAGAATGTTGGCACCCGTAGAGAACTGCTGGGCAAACTCCTCGACGATCGCCTCCAGCTCCTGCGCCGTGATCGGCCGCAGCTCTGCCGCGGCCTTGGTGACGATGCGAATTTCCTGCGGCTCGAACTGCTGCAGCACGCTCGCGGCCGCCTGCCGGCCCATAGCCAGCAGAAGCGCCGCGACCTTTTCCGTTCCGCCCAGCGTGGCAACGCCTCGCTGCTTGATGGGGGCGATGCCGACCTGTGCCGCCATGGTCAGGTATCACCTTGCCCCAACGGCCCGACGATCTCGGTGAGCGAGACGCCGAAGCGGGAATTGTCCTCTTCGACGACGACCACTTCGCCGCGAGCAACGACGCGGCCGTTGACCACGACGTCGACGGGCTCGCCGACGCGGTGATCCAGCGGAACCACCGCGCCGCGACCGAGCTTCATCAAATTCGCGACCGGAATGGTCGCCGAACCGAGCACCACCTGCATGGTGACGGGAATGCGCAGGATGGCATCGACATTGGCGAACTTGCCTGTCTCCTCCGCCGTGCGTGCGGCGATCTCGGCCAGCCGCTCCAGCGGAGATGATTCAGAATGCTCCTCGTCGGAAGCCGATGCTCGAGCGGTAGACTCATAGTCGAAGGATTGCGCCATTTGATATCGCCTCTTGGTATTTCCGCTCCCGGAGCGCCGCGACGTTCCGATCGTACTTATTCCGCCAGCCTCGGCTTCAATGCTTGTTCGTATCGGCGCCGCCAGCGGTCGCGGCGGATGCGAGCCCGCTCCGCGCGTCGAGCGCCGCGATCGCCTCATGGGCCTGATCGATCTTCGTGCTCAGCACGCTGGCGAGCCTTCCGAGATTTGCGGTTGAATCGTGCGCTGCAGTGACCACCGTGTCGAACGCGCCTGCCGTCTCGTGGACGATGTTCGAGAATTCGCCCTGATAGCTGCGCAACCGCGCCAGCTCGCGGTGCATCCTGGTCACCCGCATGCTGGTGAAGGCGAGCGCAATCAGCAGCACGGCATCAACGAGATAGGATATCATCGACGAACTCCCGCTTCTGATCGACGGGATCGGCCACCTGCATGGCGTAATAGCCGTCAAGCTGACCGATCTGGCACCAGAACAACACCTGATTGTTGCTTTCGAGACGGGCCAGCGTGCGCGGCGTGGCTTCGAGCTCGAGGACCTGCCCGACGTGGAACTTCACGACGTCATCGAGAGATATCATCTTCTCGTCGAGCACCGCGCTCAGCGTCACCTCGGTTCGGTGAACCTCGCTCTCCATCTGCTCGCGCCAGCGCGGATCGGCCGCGCGACCGTCGCTGACGACGACATGCGCGAGCTTCTGCCGCAGCGGATTGAGCGCGGAGTGCGGAATGATGAGGAACATCTGGCCGCCGCGATAGAGCGCCTGCAACATGATGTTCGCGCAGATCGACATGTTGCCGCTGCGCCCGATGGCCAGCGAAGCCATCGCGGTCTCGACCCGCTCCACGCGGAAGGTGACGTTGGAAGTGCCGGCGAATGCGGATTGCAGCGCCTTGGCGAACCGCTCGAACAGCGCCTGGACCAGGCGAATCTCGATGTTGGAGAAGGAGCGCTCGACGTCGAGCGGCGGTTCGGCGCCGTCGGAGCCGAACATCGCCTCCACCATCGTGAACACGAAATCGCGGTCGAGCATGATGATGACGCGGGAGTCCCACTGCTCGCAATAGAGCACCGCGGCGACCGCGTTGGCTTCGTAGTCCTTGATGATGTCGCCGACGCGATCGTTGGTGATGCCGTTGACGGAGAAGTAGCAGGGCGTTCCGGCCATCGGCTGCAGGCTGTCCGTGCACGATGCCGCCATGCGATCGAAGATCACATTGAGCATCGGCATACGTTCGATCGATATGCCGGCCGCGTCCAGCAAATAGTTCGGCAGCTGCTTCCGCTGATCGACTTCGGCGTCTTCCATCATCATGCGCGTGCAGCCTTGGGTTCGGCCTCAGTGACGACGGCCTTCGGACCTGCGATCGTCTCGTTCTCGACGACGTCGATCGAGGGCCGCTCGGTGCTCGCGATCATCTTGCGGCCGTGCTCGACGGCGATCTGCGGCATGGCGCCATTCATGAAGGCCAGCAGCGTCTGCTTGACGATGATGTAGGGCCGGCAGCGCTTCTCGCGGGTCATCTTGATCTTCAGCGCGAAGGGCGAAAGGACACCGTAGGACATGAAGATGCCGGCGAAAGTGCCGACGAGCGCGGCGCCGATGAAGCCGCCCAGCAGCTTCGGCGACTGGTCGAGCGCGCCCATCGCCTTGATGACGCCGAGCACGGCGGCGACGATGCCGAGCGCCGGCAGCGCCTCGGACACGACCACCATCGAGTTGTAGGGCGCAAGCTTGGCCTTCACGATGGTGTGGATCTCTTCGTCCATCAACGCTTCGATCTCGTGCGTGCGCGCATTGCCCATGATGATGAGGCGGACATAGTCGCAGATGAACTGGAGCAGCGGTGGGTCGCCGAGCACGCTCGGGAACGCCTTGAAGATCTCGGAGGACGCGGGATCGTCGATATGCGCCTCGACCTCGTTGCGCCCCTTGCCCCGCAATTCGCGCATCAGGGCATGGAGCGCCCCGAGCAGATCGAGATAATAGCGCTCGCCCGGCACCGCGCCGGTGACGGCCTGCATGCAGGCAACCCCGGTGTCGACCACCGTTTTCCACGGATTGGCCACGATGAAGGTGCCGACCGCGGTGCCCATGATGATCACGAATTCCCACGGCTGCATGAGCACGGCCAGATGCCCGCCCATGGCGGCAAATCCGCCAAGCAGTGCCGCCACCGTGATTGCAATCCCCACGAAACTGCCCAACGCGCCGCTCCATCGCCGATCCCAGCGGGAACATTTAGTCGGCGACGCTTGCGCGAAGCTGGCTTCCCGGTCGCCAGCCTCACGCAAGCAATTCGCGGCAGCTTGCGATGATGTCACAACGGCGACCAGAGGGGCGCGTGTCATGCTATCCACGATCGCGGACTACACCAGACTAACCAAGGACATGGGCAAGTCGCTGACGCAGGTCGCGAAGGAGCCCGATGTCAGCCGCGAGACCGATTATTTCCTTAGCCATATCGGTAACGTGAAGACCATCGACGATTTCCTGAAGGACTATCGCCTCTACTCCTACGCGATGAAGGCCTATGGCCTCAGCGACATGACCTACGCCAAGGCGTTCATGCGCAAGGTGCTGACCGAGGGTATCGCCAACAACAAAACCTTCGCCAACAAGCTGACCGACACCCGCTACCGGCAATTCGCCGCCGCCTTCAATTTCGCTGCCCTCGGCAGCAAAGCGACCCAAACTGCCGCGGCCACGACCGGCACGGCGATGCAATACGTCACGCAGACGATGGAGGAGAAGGCCGGCGACCAGAACGAGGGTCTTCGGCTGGCACTCTATTTCACGCGCAAGGCCTCTACGGTCACTACCGCCTACCAGATCCTCGCGGACAAGGCGCTGACGCAAGTGGTCCAGACGGCGCTCGGCCTGCCGGCGACCATCAGCTCGGCCGATATCGACGCCCAGGCCAAGATGATCACGAACAAGATCAAGCTCACCGATTTCCAGGACCCGACCAAGGTGACCAAATTCGTACAGCGCTTCGCGGCCATGTGGGATGCGACCCAGGCCCAGAGCGACAACTCGACCAACCCCGCGCTGGTCCTGATCGGCGGAGCGTCGTCGATGACCAGCATGGATACCGACATGCTCTCGAAACTTCAGTCCATCCGGTTCGGAAAGTAAGTCATGCAATCGGCTCTCTATGTGGGATTGTCGGCGCAGGTCGCCCTCGAAAAGCGCCTCCAGACGATCGCCAACAACGTCGCCAACGTCAACACGGGGGGGGTTCCGCACGGACGTTGTGAAGTTCGAGACGGTACTGTCCAAGGCCGGCGCGAACCCGGTCGCCTTCTCCTCGCCCGGCGATAACATCATCTCGCGCGAGACCGGCAGCATCACCGAGAGCGGCAACCCGCTCGACGTCGCCGTGGTCGGACAGGGCTGGATCGCCTTCGCCGGCCCGAACGGCACGGTCTATACGCGCGACGGCCGCCTCCAGATCGCCCCCAACGGCGATCTTCAGACCGTGTCCGGCTTCCCCGTCATCGATGCCGGTGGCGCACAGATCACGATTGACCCGAACGGTGGACCGATCTCGATCGCGCGCAGCGGCGCGATCACCCAGGACAACAACGAGATCGGCTCCATTGGCCTGTTCAACATTCCCGCGAACGCCAATCTCGAGCGCTACGGCAATTCCGGCGTCACGCCCGACCGGCCGGCGACCGCCATCGCCGACTTCTCCCGCGACGGCTTCAAGCAGGGCTATGTCGAGGGCTCCGGCGCCAATCCGATGCTCGAATTGACGCGGCTGATCTCGGCCTCGCGCGCCTTCGACGGCACCAATTCGATGATTGAAGGCACCGAGAGCTCGCTCCAGAACGCAATCCGGACGCTGGGCGAGCCCGGCAAGTAGACTGCGCCTCGCGCGCATTGAAGGTGGACGGTTTCCTTGAACGCTCTTCGGCAACTCGAGTGGGCGCTGCTGGAGCTTCAGCAGAGCACTCCCCTGGCAAGCGTTAGCGGCGCGATCTCGGAGATCGCGCCGACGCATTTCCGCGTCTCCGGCCTGTCGCGCTTCGTCAGGCTTGGTGAACTGATCGGCGTCAACTCCGGCGGCAGGCCCCAGATCGGCGAGGTCGTGCGGATCGACAGCGAGGGCATCATCGCCAAGCCGTTTGACCGGCAATTCGCCGGCGGTCTCGGCTCGGTCGCCTACCGGATGCCGCCCTTGTCCTTCGCGCCGGATCCGAGCTGGAAGGGCCGCGTCATCAACGCGCTCGGCGCGCCGTTGGACGGTCAGGGCCCCCTCACTCCGGGATCGCGGGCGGTATCGGCGGAGGCCGAGGCGCCTTCGGCCATGAAGCGCGCGCGCGTCCACAAGCCGCTACGCACCGGCGTGCGCGTCATCGATTTGTTCGCCCCGATCTGCGCCGGCCAGCGCGTCGGCATTTTTGCCGGCTCCGGCGTCGGCAAGTCGACGCTGCTTGCGATGCTGGCCCGCAGCCAGGGTTTTGACACCGTCGTGCTGGCGCTCGTCGGCGAACGCGGCCGCGAGGTGCGCGAATTCATCGAGGACGTGCTCGGCGCCAACCGCAACCGCGCCGTCACAATCGTATCGACGGGAGATGAAAGCCCGATGATGCGGCGACTGGCGCCGAAGACTGCAATGGCGGTCGCCGAATATTTCCGCGACCGCGGCGAATCGGTCCTGCTCGTGGTCGATTCGATCACCCGTTTCGCTCACGCCGCCCGCGAGGTCGCCCTTGCCGCCGGGGAGCCCGCGGTCGCGCGCGGCTACGCGCCGACGGTCTTCACCGACCTGCCGCGCCTTCTGGAGCGCGCCGGCCCCGGCGAGGAGGGATCCGGGACGATCACCGGGATATTCTCCGTGCTGGTCGACGGCGACGATCACAACGAGCCGATCGCCGACACCATCCGCAGCACGCTCGACGGGCACATCGTGCTCAGCCGGCACATCGCCGACCAGGCGCGTTATCCGGCCGTCGACGTGCTGGCCTCGGTCTCCCGCCTCGCCCATAATGTCTGGGACCCCGAGGAGCGCGAGCTGGTGAGCAAGCTGCGCACCATGATCGCCAAATACGAGGACACGCGCGACCTTCGCCTGATGGGCGGATACCAGGCCGGGCGCGATTCCGGCCTCGACCAGGCGGTCGACATGGTCCCGAGAATCTACGGCGCCATGCGACAAGACGCCTCAGCCCCGCCAAGCGCCGACCCGTTCCGCGAGCTGAGGGACATGCTCAGGGGCGATTAGCAGGGTGAGACGGCGCGCGAGGCGTGCCCGCGATCTCGCCTTGCTCATGATCGCGACAGCCGATCACGCATGCCGCCAGGCTTCCGGTGCACGCGCACCGTCGCTGCCAGCCGCCTTCCGTCGTGAGCGGATCAACCATTTGGTTGAAGATCGGGCAGCGCGGCGAAAGCGGCCCGATCGGAGGCTTTTCGCGGCCATTGCCGCAACAACCGCCGCGTGCAATCCTTACGAATTCCCTTGGCGATTCTCTGACCGATCGCACAAGTTGTGGATGACATGCCGATGCACACCGTCACCACTCACAAGCTTCCATCAATTTCCATCAACGACGGACCCCGACATGCGTGCAATCCACCGCAGCATAGTTGCGTGCAAATGCCTTGTTACACTGCGTCTTGCGTTCACTATCATGTGTTCCGAAGCGCGAGATTGTCTTGAACGCTACAGTCGTCAGCAGTGACACCCGTCTCCGGGACGTCTCTACTTGCTTTTGTTGAGAAGCTCATTCATCGTTTCGACGGAACATAAGAAACTTCTGCTTGTGACTTGAACTCAGGGGCTTCGGTTGAACATCTCCGATCCATCGTCCGCTGGTGGCGGCAACTCGGGCTCCCGTGCTGCGACGACGCGTTTGGTATGCCGTGAGCGACGCAGCCTCCCGCTCCGGACGACCCGACGCCCATTGATCCGAATCGGGTGCGTTGCAGCCCGTGCCTTCGAGCAAGAGTTGGGCACAGCGTACTCATCGGACACCTCCGATTGTCTGACGTCTCTCGAAAGATTCGCGAGTCAGGGCGCAAGGCGGCTTCGGGCCGCCGCAGACGAAGTCCTGGGGGCGAGGTAGATCCATGCCGTTGGCACGAGAAGCCGTCGAGCTGCTGATTCAGGCGGCGAGGTCCTGGTATTTCGAAGGCAATCAGCATGGATTGCGCGATCGCGAATGGATGGCCCTGCGCTTTCTTGGCCGCGCCAACAGGTTTTCGCGCACGCCCTCCGCGCTCGCCGGCTTCATCGGCTCCACCAGGGCGACGGCATCGCAGATCGTAAAGACGCTGGAGAGCAAGTCCTTCCTGGCGCGAAAGCCGTCGCACGAAGACAAGCGCTCCGTCGTGCTCCACGTCACCGCGCAGGGCGAGAAATGCCTGAACCAGCACGATCCGATCAATCACGTGGTGAATGCGGTCACGGCACTCGGGACCGATGAGTGCATCAAGCTGCGCGACTCGCTGCGGGAGATCCTCAATCACCTCGACGCGGCCCATCAGCGCCTTGATGCCAGCATCTGCCGGGACTGCATGTTTCTCGCCGAACGCAGCCCCAGCTCCGGTCCGGGCAGCGCGAAGGGACGCACGACCGCCGAATTCATGTGCCGGCTGTATCGCGCCCCGATCTCGCTCGAGGAAACCGAACTGCTTTGCACCAGTTTCGAGCGCACCCGCGACCGCTCGAAGATCGAGGAGCATCTCGACCGCGTACGCGTGGCGAGCCAGGGGTGAGTCGAAGGTTCGCAGCCTGACTGCATACGCAACAGTCGCCGCGTCTCTCGTGTCCCGGACGCGCAGCAACGCCATAGCGCGTCGAAGACGCGCGTAAACGCGCTTACGGCGTTGCTGCGCAGAGCCGGGACCCAGATAGCGACACCGTACAATGCGGCGACATGGGCCCCGGCTCTGCAGCGCACCGCCCGCTGGACGATGCTTCGCATCGCCAGGGTGGCGCTGCGCTGCGTCCGGGGCACGAGCGGGAGTTTGTCGCATGCTGCTTCCACATCGTCATTGCGAGCGCAGCGAAGCAATCCAGACTCCCGCCGCGGCAACGGCTGGATTGCTTCGCTGCGCTCGCAATGACGGAGCGAGGTTCGGCACCACCTTCTCCAACGCGCATCTCAACTCGCAGACACACCTTCGCATCCTCGCGGCGCATTTCGCCCGAGCTTTGCTTCGTCGCTCCCCCTATCAATCAAGAGGGCGCAGGGAAGGCCGGGTGCCGGCTAGCACCCGCGGTCCGCTGCGCGAAGATGTAGCGCAAGGAGACCGCACAGCAGCATACAGGTGAAGCCCAACACACGGCCTTCCCTGCGCAGTGGTCTGACGGCTTATGCCGTGCTCTC
>NZ_LGHM01000010.1 GCF_001908185.1 Bradyrhizobium sp. AS23.2 | reverse complement strand
CCCCGTGATGACCGTAAACCCGGCATTGTTCATGATGCCAAACTCCAGCATCGTGAATGCCATTGAGTGCATCTTGCCCCAATAGATCAGATCCGGATCGGGCAGTATCGAGAAGGGCTTCTCGCGCAGCTGATAAAATGACTCGTACATCCTGCCGTTCTCTAGCCTGCCCTAGCCGCCTTATAGCTCAACCCTCGGAATGCCAAGTATCAAGGCCGCTAAGTATTAAACGAAATCGCCTAAAGAACGACTCGCGATCATCATTAAGGCTGACAATTCAAAACCTTCTCGCGACGCAATAATTAATGAGGTTCTATGCAATTTCGATGCTAAAGTCATTTGATAGATCAATTGCAAGCTGACTGAACTTACCGAACAACGTTTTCGCGCTTTGCAGGTCGCACCAACCGGGTTTCAGAAAACGCATGCTGCAAAAGATTGATTTTGAAGACAATTTTGACGGTCCTCTCGAGGAGGACCGGTCTCATCTGCTGCGGCCTTCTTATTATTTGGATATCATCAAACGGCGCTGGCTATCCTTGGTCGTGCCGTTCGTTCTGATTGCGGCGGCGGGAACCGCCGCCGTGCTGATCTGGCCTCCGACTTATCTTTCCGAAGGAAAGATTCTCGTCCAGTCGCAGCAAATTCCAACCGAACTCGTGCGGCCGACGGTGACAAGCGCCGCGCAAGAGCGAATCCAGGTCATTCAGCAGCGCACGATGACGCGCGACAATCTCATCGCGATCGCTGACAAGTTCCAGCTTTTTCCGGAAAAACGTACCCTCATGTCGGTCACCGAGTTGGTCGACTTGATGAAGAAATCCACCAAGATTGCGCCGGTCGATCCAATCCTGGATTTCAAGCAGCGGACGAGGGCCGCTATGGAAAATCCGACGATCGTCTTCTCGGTCGGATTTGAGTACGGTGATCCCGCGATTGCAGCTCGTGTAGCTAACGAGCTGATGACGCGAATTCTGAACGAAGATCTTCGCGATCGAACCAGCCGCGCGACCGACACATCTCGCTTCCTATCTCGCGAGGTCCAACGACTGCAGACCGAGAATGCGGCGCTCGATGCAAAAATCGCTCAGCTTCGCATTGCCCAGGGTAAACCCGCGACAACGTCAGGTCAGGACCAGCCGACGAGTACGCTTGCCCAATTGAAGGCTGAACTGATTCAAAAGAGCGCGCTCTATTCCGACAAGCATCCAATGATCCAGTCGCTGAAGCGCCAGATCCAGGCAATGGAGAGTGTCGCTCAAGCGCCGGCAACGAATGGAAATGACGCCGCGGCGGCGGCAAGCCTCGATGCCCTTGTTGCTCAGCAGGAGGGGCTACAGAAAAACCTCGAAGCAGCCACGGCCAAGCTGATGGCCGCGCGGCTGGGCGAAAACCTCGAAAAGGACCAGCAGTCCGAAAAGCTCGAGGTTATCGAACAGCCGACCGCGCCTCAGGAGCCTATCAAGCCGCATCGGCCGAAGCTGCTGGCCCTTACCCTTGCGCTGGCGGTCGCCGCCGGTGCGGGCTTAACCTTCGTGCTTGAGCTGACGGACAAGGCGATCCGGCGCAGCAGCGATCTGTTTACGATCGTGGATAATCGTCTCATCGTTCCGGTGCCTTATATTGCAACGAAGGCAGAGCTGCGCCGCCAGAGGCGTCGCAGGATCGCCGCGATCGTGCTGGCGATCGTGGTTGTGGTCGCTCTCCTTGGTGGTGCCTATTTCTTTATGCCGCCGCTTGATCTCATGCTCGCCAAGGCGCGGGCAGGCCTGTTCCGTTAATCCAAGAGGTTCCTATGGAGTCGATCAAGCAGGCTGTGGAGCTGGCGCGCTCCGGTGACAGTCTCGCGCAGCAGGAGCTCATCGGCGGATCGAAGCCGATCGCGAGGGGGCACGAGTCAACGTCGGTACGTGAAGTCCGGCTCGATGCTGATCACCTCGAGGCCAATCGCATCGTGGCTTTCGCAGCCGGTGGCGAAAGCGGCCGCTACTACGACATGCTGCGGACGCAGGTGCTCCAGGAGATGGACAAGAAGAATTGGCAGTTCCTGGCGGTCACGTCGCCCACGGCTGGTTGCGGAAAAACGGTTACGGCCTGCAACCTCGCCATGAGCATTGCGAGGCTTCCGGAGCGATCTGCGCTTGTCGTGGATCTCGATTTGCGCAAGCCAATGGTTGCAAACTATCTCGGATTGCCGCGCAGCGGTGGCGTTCTCAGTGTTCTTGAAGGACAGGTGCCGATTTCTTCCGCGGTCGTGAAGGCAGGAGTCGGACCGAACAGCCTGTTCTTGCTGCCGGGCTCGACTTCGATCTCCGGTTCGTCCGAGTGGATGGCCTCGCAGACCATGACGGCCTTGCTACAGGGGATCAAGCGAGAGTTCCGATCTCACACAGTGATCTTCGATCTGCCGCCCATGCTTCTCGGGGATGACGTCATTTCGATCTTGCCCCGCATGGATGCGGTGCTGCTCGTGACCGGCGTGGGAAGTTCGTCGGTCGCCGACATCAAGGAATGTCAGAAGCATCTCGAACGTGTCCCCGTCGTCCGAGTTGTCGTCAACAAGGTTTCTGAAAAGATCGATACCTACTACGGGTATTATTAGAGGGTGAGCTTTTCCGGTTTGATCGACAATCAAATCGGGATCTATGGCGTATCAAACGTTCCGCGAGGGACGAACGCTGCGATCTCAGCCGCAGGTACGAAGTACTTCGCGACGTCGTACGTCTCTTCTTTTCGAGTCACGAGATTGGTTCGCTTCTGACTGATCTTGCGACTCATGATGCCGAGTAGGCACTTCTGCTTCACGTCGAAGACGCCAGATCCCGAGTTGCCGGTCTTGGCTACATCGACAATTGCTGTGTTGAATCGTCGTGCTCCTGCGGGAATGCGCTCAGGGGCGATAATGCGAGAGCGAACGACGGCTTCAGGTATCACGGTGACGACTTCCTGGCCGGGCCGAAGCTGAGTGTCACAAAGACGCATTCGCCTTAGCCTCAACCGCATTGGCAACAGGTCTTCTTCGACCGCGAGCAAAGTCAGGTCGGTCGCCTCGAGTTGGCCCTCCTTGACGACCCGGGTGGGAAACTCCTTACCCGAGATCGTGACCTTTGGTCGTGTAAACCAGGTTCGTCCGGCCACGTGGGCCGCAGTCAGGAAATTGCCCTTTCCGAGATAAATCCCGTAACCGGGACCCCATGTCTGCATGGGTGTTTGGTGAATATTCACAGCATAGGCAAGGAGGGTGTCTTCGGGCGTCTGCGCAGCGGCCATTCCAGTCGTCGCCAACGCTTGTATCGTCACGGATGCTGCGACCGAGATAAAAACCTTCATCGTTCTCCAAAGTCTGCAGCTTGCCAGGTTACTTTGATCTCCGTGAGCCCTTGCTGCCACGCGCATCGCCCCTCGAGGAAATTAGGATTTTCCTAAGAAGAAGCCTCTCTCTTGAGAAGGCAATGCCGCTAGCAACTCCTTGATAAATTGATCTTGCAGCTTGAACGAGGCGTCTTTGAGAAGACCGACCGTTGAAACCCTGATCAGGGCACCATCCGGAAGAATGCCGCGCAAGCCATATTTCAGCCGACTAATCTGATTGTCGACAACTCCGTTCGAAATGTCGTCACCGACCTTCATCCAATAGGTGATCGGTTCGTAGCGAGACTCGCGCTCGGCGACTAATCTTGTGATTTTCAGCGAGCCGCCGGAATAGTCCAAATTCGAATTGCTCTTGTCGGATACGCGAAATCCGTTAGCAGTGTAGCAGATTTCGGGGCGGTGCGCCTTGAGCTTGTAATTTTGCACGGGGCCGTAGGCGACCAGCAGCATGACGATATGGCCAGCACCGTCCGTATAACCGCGGGCCACCTCCTGGCTATACACCTTCGCGGAGAGAGGATCCGGCGGCTGCACGTAGGCTTCAGGATCGATAGGCTTGACCGGGCTGATCTCAGGGACAAGCTTCCAGGTTCCAAACTGTCGGGGAATGACGGTTTCGAGGCTTTGGGAGGCCGCCGTGCGGGCCATCAACTGCCGCGGCGCAAAGACCTCGGCGGCTATCGCGGTTCCGGCGATTGCGATCGACGCGAGAACAACTCCAACCCGGCTGGACTTCATCGTGTGGCTCCTGTTCGGACAATTGTTAGCTGTCCATCGGAATTAAATAAAGAGGCGAGGGCACTGAACTTCCTCACAAAACCGTCACGAATGAGCTTCCACCCACGGATTCCTGAATTAATCTAAATATCGGATTTTCAGCTTAGCGCGGTCTCCTGTCTCGACGGCTACGCAATAGCCAATTACTTATGCAGTTCAGATTTTTAGTTGAGCACATTCAATCTGGCTTGTTGATTACCATCGCTGAATAGAAACACGGAGGGTCGGGTGAAAAGGCTTGGCAATTTGCGCACTTGGAGACTGGCTGTCTTCCTGGCTGCGTCCGGTCTCGCCCTGGCCTCGTGCGGCCAGCGAAGTGGCGATCAAACGGCTGCGGCAAAAGGTCAAGTTGTTGCCCGTGTCGGCAACGAGGTCATTACGACGCAGGAGCTTGACAACGAGTTCAGGCTCGCGGGCATCACACCGGACAAGCAGAAAGATCCGGAGGTTGTGAAACGCGTCCTCGGCGAGATCGTTGTTCGAAAGTATTTGCTGCAACAGGCGATGACCGCGAAATTAGACCGCGAACCAGGAGTTCTGCTGGATCTGTTGCGCGTGCGAGAACAGGTCCTTGGCAACGCGATGCTCAATCGTGCCGCATCGGCCAAAGCGCCAACCAAGGCTGACACCGACCGCTACATTGCAAAAAATACATGGAAGTTCGCTGATCGCAAGCTGTTCAGCGTCGACGAAGTCATCATTCCGCTCACACCTGCGACGCAGACTTTCGTGAACGCGAACAAGGACGCGAAGTCGCTCGACGAGGTGCTGCAGCAACTGACCGCAAGTGGAACTCCGCATGGTCGCCAGCTGGGCGTCTTGTCGAGCAGCGACCTTCCTGAGGAGCTTGTCGGCCTGATTCAGAAACGGAAGGACGACGATATATTCTTCACCAGGGTCGGCTCGAACGGGCTCTTCTTCAAAGTGAGGGCTGAGGAATCTCGTCCGATCGAAGGAGATGCCGCGGCCAACCTGGCGCGGCAGATGATGCGGGCGGACGCCCTCGCAGCGGAACTGGGCCTGGCCGCCTATTCGGCGAAGCTCGAGGCGAAATACGAGGGTGACTATGCGGACCTCATGAAGCAGGGTGATGCCAAGTCACAATAGGCCATTGTCGGGCTCGCTCACGCGATTCCCTTTTTGTTCAGTGTATGGAATATGGCAACCTTATTTGACGTCGTTACCGTGACGAGTTTTATCGGATTGGTGATCGCCTTCTTTCAATTCTCGGATCGCGAAATTCGAACTCTCGTGAATTTTATGCTGGCAGGCCTCGTGTTTGCTGTTGCCAATCAGGTTGGAAACGCCGGACATTTTATTCTGGCGGCAGTTCTGGTCCTTGCAGGAATAGTGTTTGCCGCGCTGGTGATCAAAAGATAGTCGATTGTTGGTGCGAGTAGGCGATGATAATTTCTGGAACCAAGTGGAATTGATATTTAATCACAGAGCTCGAATTGATGACTGATATCCATATCCGCAAATCGTTCGGAACAGGTCTGTCTACGTCTCTTTTGGGGCCCTTTTTAATGGGGGTTGCCATACTTGGCGCCTACACGCCCACGATCCGCGGCCTGATCAACGGGCCGTGGCAGACGGAGCAGGAGGGCCACGGGCCCCTGATCATCGCGGCGACACTCTGGTTGGTTTGGCAATCGCGCGAGCGCGTGATGCGCGCTAAGGTCGCACCGGCACCAGTCGCTGGATGGGCCGTTCTGGCTCTCGGGCTGGTGTTTTTATACCTCTCGCGATTGCAGCAAGGACTGCTAACAGTGGAGATGGGGTCGATCCTGCCCGTGATCGTTGGCTCGATCCTAATCTGTGCCGGCTGGCCGACCCTTCGGGCCCTGGCCTTTCCACTCAGTTTTTTGGTCTTTGCTGTGCCGATGCCTGACTGGCTCGTCGATGCGATGACGGTCCCGTTGAAGGTGTTCATTTCCGACACGGTGACACGAGTTCTGTACGCTGCGGGTTTCCCGGTCGCTCAGAACGGCGTCATGATCATGATCGGGTCGTACCAACTCCTCGTCAAAGACGCTTGCTCGGGCATGAATTCGATATTCGCGTTGTCCGCGATCGGCGTGTTTTACGTCTACGCCTTCCGATGGAAAGAAAAGCTGCGCAGCTTCCTGCTCCTGCTGGCGATCATTCCCATCACGATTCTCGCCAATTTCTTCCGCGTTTTTGCGTTGGTGCTGATGGCCTACTATGGAGGTCCTGATCTCATCGAGGGCGTCGTGCATGACCTTACGGGAATTAGCCTGTTCGTCGTAGCACTTGTCCTGCTGTTCGCCTTCGATGGTCTACTCGGGGCTATCCGCAGCCTCTTCATGAGATCCCGGCGCAAATTGGCTCCAGCTTGAGGCGCGCTCGCAGGAGACCTTGAGCAATTTCTGCCCAAGCCGGCTGCGGGGGGAGGGCGTCCACGTTCGAGCCGGGGATCCGGTGCCGATCGCATTTATGAAGGTCGGTCGCAGCGCGGAGTTGCGCGGTTCTCCTAAGGTCTGCTTATGAGTCTGACTTACGCCATTCCCGATCTTCACGGTCGGCTCGACTTGCTCGAGCAGGCATTGTCGAGGATTCTGGAACACGTCGGCAATCAGACTGCGCGTGTTGTCACCCTCGGCGACTACGTCGATCGAGGGCCCAAAAGTCGTGACGTGATCGAATTCCTGATGCAGTGGTCGTTTCCCAACTTACAGCTCGTCGCTTTGAAGGGAAACCACGAGGCAATGATGTGGGAGGCTTGCAACAATCTCGTCGAGACCGAATGGTGGATTGAGAATGGGGGCAACGAGACGTTGGCTTCCTATGGCGAATTCATTCCCGGCGTATCGCTCCGAAGCGTTATTCCGCAGCATCATCTAGAATGGATCGCTGAGCTTCCAACCTTCTTTGCCGACTCGAAACGAGTATTCGTGCATGCGGGATTGGATCCAAGGCTCCCGCTCAATCAGCAGAGCGAACGTACGCTTCTCTGGAAGCGATATCCCAAGGACACGAGCTCCGGTCATGGCAGTCGTCATGTTGTCCATGGACATCAGGCGGAGGAGCGAGGACCCATCGTATCTGGGGGGAAGACAAACCTGGATACCATGGCTTGGAAGACGGGGCGTCTCGTCATCGGAGTGTTCTTCGACGAAAAGCCTGGGGGGGCCATCGAGTTTCTAGAGATACTAGGAAGTCCGCTCTGACTAGGACGGCTTAGACGAGACCTCTGGACCGTTGCTCCTTTGGTCTGGGCTACCCAGAAAAAGCTCAGCCAAATGCTGAGCCTCGCTATCGACGTCGTGAAGTTGGATTACCTTTGTTCGCGCATTCTCTCCCATGCTTTCGATCTGTTCGTCGGAACATTGGAGGCAGGCCTGCATAGCGGCTGCGAGACGATCCACGTCGCCAGCGGGAACAAGCCAGCCGTGCTTGCCGGGCTCGACCAGTTCAGGAATGCCCGCGACGAAAGTGCTGATCACGGGACGTCGCAACGCCATCGCCTCCATGAGAACGACGGGAAGACCCTCGGCGAAGCTAGGTAAAATGAGTGCTCTGGAGTCTAGGATCTGCTCGCGCACTTGGTCGCTTGTGATCCAACCCGTAATCCGCACCACTGCCTCCAATCGAAATCGCTGGATGGTGCGTTCGAGCTCACCTCTCATCTCTCCATCACCGGCAAGAACGAGTTCGAATTTGATACCAGCATCTACAAGCCGCTTTGTAGCCTGCAGCAGCAATAACTGTCCTTTCTGTTCACAAAGTCTGCCGACGCAGATGAGCCGGGCTGTCTCAGTCGGACGTCTGGCCGTGCTATGCTCGTAAAATGCCGGCTCCAAGCCGCACCTTACAATTCTTATCTTCTTCCATTGATCATAGCCAACTTGGCGAAATAGTTGGCTGCGTCCAAAAGAACTGATTGCAACCACAAATCTGGCGCGCCGAATCTTTTCCGATAAGCCGATGAAACCGGCCTTATCGAATTCCTCTGGACCATGTGCCGTGAAGCTCCAGGGTGGCCCACCCAACGCGTGAGTCAACATTGCGACTTCGGCGGAGTTGGTTCCAAAGTGTGCGTGAAGATGCTGCGCGTTTTCGGCTTGCAGCAAAAGGTAGATCAAGCACGCTTCGACCAGATAAACAAAATGAACCGGGAGCGGGCGCTCTGCCTGCCGCCCGAGCTTCCATACCAAGGCGAGGGCCTTAACCATGTTGAGCGGTCGCGTCATAAACACGCGAGAGAACGCAAGAAGAAGTTCCTTGCTGCCGCGATGAAGGACGAAATGTGTGTGCTGCGCTTCAATTTGATCTTCTGGGCCGAGAGGCTCCTCGTTTCCCCCTCGAATCGATATGCGCAAGACTTCGTGCCCCTGGCGCTCGAGCGCCAGGATTTCTCTGCGAATGAAGCTATGACTGACCGCCGGGTACCGATTAACCAGATAGGCAATTTTCATTGGTTCGATCTTGAGCCGTCTTCAAACTGTGCAACAGGGGTTTGACTGTTGGTTAGGCCTATTTATAACTTATAGCGGGTGTCAAATGGCTATTGGGGGAGCCAGATTGTTCTCTATCTGAGAATTTTCCAGAACTAATGGTATTCTTGGCCCCGCGGAAATTAATGGATTATGATATTTCTTATAGTCTTAAATGCTTTGGCGTTAATTCCCACGCTTGTGTTGTTCGTTGAAGTGCTGGCAGCGCTCGGGGCACGCGATGAGATTGAATCAGAGGACGGCGCGACGGCTGGCCCGATCGCGGTTGTCGTGCCGGCTCACAATGAGAGCTATGGTATCATTCCGACACTCAAGGATGTCGTCCCCCAGCTGAGAGAATGCGATCGTCTGATCGTGGTGGCCGACAACTGTAACGATGATACGGCCGCAGTTTCAGCCGCCTACGGCGCGCAGGTACTCCCGCGCAACGAGCCCGACCGGCGCGGCAAAGGCTATGCAATGGCCTGGGCAGTCGCCCACTTGAAGGACAATCCTCCTGAATTTGTTCTCTTCGTAGATGCGGATTGTCGGCTACAGCCGGACTTCGTTGCGAAGGCGCTCAGTTATTGTGTTCGTACAGGCGAACCTATTCAGGCACTTTATCTAATGACAGGCGCCGAGGGATTTCAGGTCAGTCAGCGTATCGCGGAATTCGCCTGGCGTTTGAAGAATTGGATTAGGCCGCTCGGGCTCAATCATTTCGGCGGTCCGGTGCAATTGATGGGCACAGGGATGATGTTTCCCTGGGAGGTGATTAAGTCTGCGCCACTCGCGAGCGGCAATATCGTCGAAGATTTAAAGTTAGGATTGGATCTGGCTTTATCCGGCACGCCCGCCCGCTTCCTGCCGGCAGTCCGGGTGACCAGTGAGTTTGCGAAGACAGAGCGAGGTGTTGAAAGCCAGCGGCAGCGTTGGATTGAAGGGCACTTGGCCATGATTG
Organism: Bradyrhizobium sp. AS23.2; assembly: GCF_001908185.1. GTDB lineage: Bacteria > Pseudomonadota > Alphaproteobacteria > Rhizobiales > Xanthobacteraceae > Bradyrhizobium. The sequence continues at coordinate 68,135 of NZ_LGHM01000010.1, read as the reverse complement.
TGCGCTACGTCCCACGGCTGCTGGCGGCATCGATCGCGAGGCGCAATTTCGATGCCCTGGTTCTCGCGCTCGATTTGCTCGTACCACCATTGTCGCTTCTCGTGGCCATAGCAGGCGGTATCGCAGCTCTGGGAGGCGTGTACGTGCTGCTGGGTGGACCGCTACTTCCAGCAGTGCTGGCTCTTTTCAACCTCTCACTATTGGCTGGCGCGCTGGCATTGGCCTGGCTCAAATTTGGCCGCGACATCCTGCCCGCTTCGCAAGTTCCTTTCGTCGCGGGGCAGGTCCTGCAACGGTTCGGTCTCTTGCGGTATCTTGTGCGGCGCAGCTCATACGAGTGGGTGCGCACGGATCGCGGCAGGCCGGAATAGGTCGATTGTGCCCAGGCCCTCCGGGAATTATTTATTTTTCTGCTCTCTGATTAAATAAACGGTTGATAATTGTTCAGTATTGGGTTTGCCCAATTCCCGAGCAGGTGCTCGCGGCTTTGTCGATTCTAACGGAAGAATGACAGATTTAAATGCGCTGACGTGAATTTCTGCCGCTGAGTCACAGTTCCATAAAATGGGTGCAGCGCGCTCACTGTATGTGTGCAGCGCAAAATTATAGTTGACAAAACGTAGTTCCACGGACGATCTTCCGTCGCATTAAATGCCTTGGAGGTTACGATGTCGTCCCTTAAGTTTGTGGTAGCTGCGGTACTAGGTCTGTTCTTGGTCGCTGCGCCTGCCCAGGCCTCGGTTGTTCTTTCTTCTGTTTCGAATGATGTGGTCGTTTCTCCCACGACTCCAGTCAAGTTTGAGACCGTAATTACGGGCAACTTCTTCGGCGGTGGCTGGACGTTCACCGACGGTGTTCACACTCTCGTTGGCGGCTTCTTCTCGGGAAGCAACCCGCTGGTCGACATCGGCGCTTTCAGCTACGCGCCGGGTCTCTATAATTACGTGTTCTCGTACACTGCTTTCGTTAGCCCTGGCGGCGCTGAAACCCGCGGAGGCTTCGAGGGGACGATCACTGCTGTTCCTGAGCCGGCTACGTGGGCCATGATGACGCTTGGCTTCCTTGGCCTCGGCCTCATTGCTTACCGCCGCCGCGCTGGCTCCTCACTTCGGCTTGCCTGATATCGATTTACTCGCGCAATGCCGAGAAAAGCCGCCGAATGGCGGCTTTTCTTTTTTTTTAGCTTCATCGTGGCGGATGGCGTAGCATCGCGGGGAACGAGCCTTTCATGGCGGAGACTCGAGGATGACGCACTTGCCGAAGAGGGTCGTCCAAAACGGTTGCGCGGTCGTGTTTGTTGCTGTGGGCTTTGCGTTCGCTTCAGTCGGCGGCATTTCTCAAGAGTCGAATCGAATCAAGCGTCCACCGGCAAGCTTCGATGAGAGCGAGGCGCTGGCCGTCGAGGTCGCCAAAAGCGATGGTCTCCTCCGCCAAGGCGATATCGTCGTGACTCCGCGCGGATTTTTGATGTTCAAAGGCATTGCCGCGGATGGCTATACGAATGAATTCGAGCCGGTGCCGAATCCCTTGAACCAAAATCGGATCAGAAAGAACTAAGGCGTTGGAAAATGCTGCGCGACGATATCGCGCACCTTAACGTTACCAATGGTGTTCTAAGAAAATTATGCTTGAGGTTATGTAAATTAACGACAAGCCCGCGGGAGTAGGCTAAATACCGAATTAAAATGTTCCCCAGCCTCGGGGATGGACGCCGGAGAATTTGGAATGCTGTCTCGCCCGTTTTCAATCGTCGCTTTTCTTGTCGCGGGTTTGGCTTCGTCGGCAGCTTCGGCCGGCATTGTGACTGTAACTAGCTATGACATGGTCAACGGAAACGGCGCGGCCCAGTACACGACGCCGACCGGCGGTCAAAATTACTTCGATTTCACGTACACCAAGAACGGCCAGTCGACCCCCGATCCCATGGCGGGGGTGAACGGGTCCCCCAGCTCCATCCCGAACAATTCCAATGCCACGAACGTTTTGACCGGCGGCACTGGCAAGCTGACGGACGGGGTTATCGCGACCAACAATTTTTCACTGGTCAGCGGGTCGAACGGAACGATCTCTAACGGTTGGACCACGGCGGCGTCGCCGTACTACGGCTCCCTCAATGGACAGGCCAGCCAATATGTCGGTTGGAAGTATCAGGACCCGACGATCGTCTTCCATCTGGCGAGCGGGTCGATGGTCAGCCAGATCAATCTGTACGTCGCGGCTGACGGATCTGGAGGGTTGGTCGGAGCGCCCGGAAACGTATCGGTTACGATCGGTTCGACCGTTCTTAATTCGTCGCAATACACTCAGGTGATTTCGCCCTATACGGGAGGCAACCCGTACGCCTCGAGCACGGCCCTCATCACGATCACCTTGAACCAAGCGATCTCGTCGAGCGAGCTCTTTACACTTCAGCTGTTCCGTGGCGCCCTTGAACAGGATGGCTACGACTATGAGAAGCAGTATTGGGATGCGAGCACTAATACCTTCAACGATCCGCTGAGTGGGTTCCAGGAGAATGCATGGGATACCAAGCTCGAGCCGTGGATCATGCTGAGCCAAGTCCAGGTTCTCTCCGCTGTGCCGGAGCCTTCAACCTGGATGATGATGATCGCTGGTTTCCTCGGTATGGGCATGCTGACCCTCCGTCGCCGGCGCCAACTCACTACAGCTTGACTGGGATACTGACTTCCATTGGATCCCGGAGCGTCGAGCGCCCGTAGTGCGGGAAAGCTTGCCCATGCGGCGGAGAAGTCACGCTGCACAGAAATTTCGCGATGAGCGGGAACCGCCGCTTCATACGTAAAGAACTCAGTGGTAAGTGGGCATGCCGGCTCCGCAAGGGTTCCGAAGAACATGCCCAATCAAATGCCCGACTCAATTACGCGAGTCCTGCTGGCGGCGCTTAACGCCGCGGACGAGGTGGTCGAACGTAACTCGGAATTTGCCGAGCCGGTCAGCGCCGAAGCGGTGCCGGTAGCCAAAGCCCTGGCAGGGCTAACCAGCATGCAAGTCCTGGATGTCGCCGACGACCGTCAAAATCGTTTTGCGGCAACGATTCGCTTGAGCATGGATAAGTTCAGGGCGGCATCCTGACGCCTGTCGCCGCTGGCAGGTGAGCCGACTTGTCGCCTCTTCGGAGAAAATTCGCGAGGCGCGGTGCTTCTGATTCGGATATACTCGGTGTGACGAATCAATAAGCGTTCGTTTCAGTATCCCAACAGTTCAGACAACGTCGGCTCACGAGAGGTTTCTTTCGTCGCGAGTCCGTTGGGCGGTGCATGTGCGCTGCTCAATCAGGAATCATGTTTTTATTTTTGGATGAGGAACGAAACAGTGAAGATTCTCACGCTTTTTGGGGCTGCGGTCGTCGGCTCCATGGTTATGGTCACGCCGGTTCGCGCAGCGACCTATTTGACGGAAAGCTTCAGCTTTACCGGTTCGGTCTACAGCGTTGCCGGCAAATTCACGTATGATCAGTCGAATGGTCAGCTGCAGTCGATATCCGGGAATGTCGTAACTGGCGGCGTGACGGAAGCGATTACCGGTCTCGTGCCGGCCGACTACTCTTTGGGTGTGAACAACTTCTACCCAGACTTAAGCGACCCCTACAGATACTTCTCCTATGACAACCTGTTCGTCGCGGGAGTATTTACCTTTAATGGTGTATTGTTTTCTTTTGGCTCAGGCAATTATGGCGGCTTGTACTATAATCCTGAGCCGTTCCTCACAATGTGGTTGCCTGATGGCCCAACAACCCCGGCTTCCGCAGATGGCTTGGATTGCCCTGGCAATCTCTATTGTCCAGGGGTTGCGGGGACGCTTAATTTCGCTGCCGTCAGCCCCGTACCCGAGATTTCAAGCTGGGCGATGATGCTGCTTGGCTTCCTTGGCATTGGTATCCTGGGTCGAGCTGTTCGTCGGTCGTCCGAGGCTCGCCGACAGCTGCTCGCCGCTTCGCGCTGACCCCGCTACTCGAACGGACGGGGGCAATAGGACGTTCAGTGAGGTCATCTTGTTTGGTTAAATTCACCTTGCTGCAGTTAAAGATATTTATGTCGAGATAAATATTCTTTTGACAGGTCCTGTCGGCCTCTCTAATCACTGAATTCTAATTCGATAATAGGAGCGTCTCGTGAAGCGGCTTTTGTCCGGTCTGGTTGTTGTCTCCGCGCTCGCTTGGTCGCAGGCTTCTCAGGCGGCAACCATCATTTTCGAGGATAACTTCAACACCACCACCACGCAATCTCTCAACCAGACGATGTTCACGAACTGGACGGTGACGTCCGGGTCGGTTGACGTGATTGGCGATAACGGACCTTATGCATTCCTGCCGGTTGGCAATGGCAATTATGTCGACCTCAACGGTTCGACCGGCCAGCCTGGCCAGCTGACCACCAAGATGGATTTTGCTGCCGGTACCTACCTGGTTAGCTTCCAGCTGGCGGGTAGCCAGGGCGGCGCCGGCAACGTCGATCCGGCCCAACACACCACGACGATCGGCTTCTCGCTGGGGGGCTCTTCGCAGTCGATCACCCTCAACCCAACCGATCTTCTGACCACCTATTCGTTCTGGTTCACCACAAATGGCGGAAAGTTGAGCTTCACGGACCTTTCTGGCGGTAACCCGAACGTCGGTAACCTGCTGGACGACGTTTCGGTCTCCGCCGTCCCCGAGCCGTCGACTTGGGCGATGATGATCCTCGGCTTCCTGGGGGTCGGTGCCATGGCTTACCGACGTCGCTCGATGCATGTACATGCCGCTTGAGCTAGTTTAGGCTTTAATGTGCGGGCCGCTCCCATTCGGGGCGGCCCTTTCCATTTTGCGCGTCCGATGCGACCTAGTTGCGGACGGTGTGTTCACGCCCGAAGGCGAGTTAATCTGATATAATTTAATTTATTTAAATTGCGCTGCGCGATTGACTCGCCGCCGTGGTGGAGTTAAAAAATCCTTGCCGTTGTGTAATTTTATTAAGGAGGTCAAATTGAACAAAGTTTCTACTTTGGGGGCTAAGCTCGCGGCGCTCGCGCTCTTGGCTTCTGTGCCGTCGATCGCGAACGCCGCGGTTGTGGAAAGCGTTGGCAACGATCCGAGCCTGACCATTCTGTCTCTGAACCTTAACAACACGGGTATTACGGGTGTTGCTACGCAGTCAGGCGGTGCAGTTTACAACACAACGCATCCTGGCTATGCGGCAATGCCGGAGCCGGACACGGTTGGCAATTTTCTTGCTGCGGGTCCCAGCAATAACGGTGATGCGACCCTGAGCTTCATCAATCCGCTCAGTTATTTGAGTTTTCTGTGGGGTTCGCCCGACAGCTACAATCTTCTGACGATCACGACGAGCCTGGGACATACCTACACGTATACGCCGAGCCAGGCTGGCGTTAATCCGATTAATGGCGACCAGCAATACGCACAATACATTCAGTTCCACACCAGCGGCGGCGAGTATATCACGTCCGCTACGTTCGGATCGGGCAGTACCAACGCTTTTGAAGTTTCGAACTTCACCGTAGCTGCGGTCCCCGAGCCGACCACTTGGGCGATGATGATCCTGGGCTTCCTGGGCCTCGGCTTCCTCGGCTATCGCAAGAGCAGCAAGACGGGCGGCGCTTCGTTCCGTCTCGCCTAATGCCAAGATACATCGGTTGACGTCGAAAGGCTGCCATCACGGCGGCCTTTCTAGTCTTCTGTACCTCGCGCTGGATCTGTAGACAGCGCGTCAGCGATCTAAGAAGGAGCTTGCGATGGAAATCATTGGCACATGCCTCAACTGCTTTCCGGCATCCGGAAGCTTCCTCGCAAACGCCGGGATGGCGCTTGTCGCTCTTGGTTTTGCGATCTGTCGCAGTGCGGCTAATGGTGGCAGGGGCGCTAGCTTACGGTCTTCGTAGAGGAAGCATGCCCGCGGTGCCTCAAGACCCTATAGGCCTCGTCCGAGCCCTGCCAGCCGGGGTCCAGTAACCCCAATCCCCCTCAGGCTCCGCTGAGCCTGTGTTGGCCACGTGGCTGAGTAGAGGGCTCTCTGCGGCCGGGAGTGTCCGCTCCTAAAACTAAAAACCCCAGCTCCGGGTTTAGATCGGAGCTGGGCTTAATCTTGTCGGAACGCCTGTCTGGGGCGGGCAGGCTAGATCTGAGTCGATCAGTCGTAACTTCGGGTCCTCAGAGGGCCCGATCAGGCCCGCGTGCCTGCTATAACCCGCTTGCGACGATAGGTCATGAAGCCGAGGCCGCTGAAGCCCAGGAGCATCATCGCCCAAGTGGAGGGTTCGGGGACGGGACTTGTGATCGTCGCCGAAAAGGTGGCGTCCCTGTAGTTCACTGAAGTCCAGCTGGGCCCATCGGCGAGGACGTTGGCAAACACCATATTCCCGAGATTGGGGATCGAGTTGGAGTTGCAGCCGGCGAACGGCAAACAATCTCCGACGGTCGCCAAGCCGCTGTTATTGGCGATTCCGTAGGTGCTCAGGAACGCAACGTACGTCTGGTCTTGCGTGACGTTGACACCGACAGGCGAGAAGTTGAGAAGGCCGGCTGCTCCGGACACCACTGAACTCTGCCAGAGCAATGTGGTCGGCTTGTACCCGTCCCACGCGTAAACTGCGCCGTACAGCCAAGGGATGGTCGAGCTATTCAATGTGAACTGAAAATCTGTCAGCGTTCCCGTGATTGAAGCGGTGAACGTCTGTCCCACGAATTGCGTCTGCTGACCGCCGACCGGCGCGCCAGAAAGGTACAGAAAACTATCGGTGTTGGTTGGATTGCTGATCACGTCAGCTGAAGCAGGGACCGCATGGGCCAGAAATCCTGAGATGGAAAGTGCAGCTACTTTACGAAACATCAAAGTCAACTCCCTTTTCTAGAGTACGGGAGACGTCGCACGCGGGTTCCAATGCCTTGATGACAGTGAAGCAACGGATGTCCGGGCAATTTGCCGCATATCAATTCGACGGCGGACAAGGCGGGCGTTTGCGCTCGTGCACGCTACCGTCGGACTAAACTTTCGTAGGGGCTTAGGCGTCTTGCCCGAACACGCTTGCTGCTCTCGTTTGCGGCCAGCGCTCGTCGAATATGTTCATCTTTATAAACGGGCGTTCATGCTGGATGCGCGTTTCATTTCGTTCGCCAGAAATCGAATTGACGGAAACTCTGCAAGGGCGCTAGTCTTCGCCCCGATACCCACACACGGAAATCTATTGCGCACGTTCGGATTTTCGCGTGCTTGGTTCACCGCATGGAGTGGTGTTGCCGCTCTCGATCGCGGTGGTCGGAATTTCACTGTTGAACGTGGTCACGGGAGTTTGATCGAACCACGTTGCGCGTCGCGTGACGAATGTTTGGTTCGGTGAGTGTGGATTTAGTGCGTTTTGCTTCTCGTTATACCTTGGAATACCTTGGAGATTTTTATGAAGGGCGCATTTCCGAAGGGACGGAAACCACGTGAATTGAAGAAGGCCAAGCGTACGCCAAAGAGGCCTCCAGTCGCGGAGACCATCGCGGAGCGTTATTTCGAAGTGTTGCGGCTAAGGCAGCGCGTCCTTGAGGCGGATACCTGGCGCCTCGACCGTCACTGAGGAACGAGAGATGCGCTCGCTTTACGTCACGTCACTCGTGGTTGGGATGGTTGCCTGGCTCTGGGCACTGACCGCGGGCGTTGCGTGGATCTTTGGCGCATAGTGCCGGCAACAAGAAAAAGACCGCCCGAGGGCGGTCTTCGACGTTGAATGCCTGGGCGATCAGACTGCGCCGTTCGACAATTGACCACGGCGACGATAGGCGAGGAAGCCGACGCCGCAGAAGCCGAGGATCATCATCGCCCACGTCGAGGGCTCAGGCACGGCTGCAACCGGCGTCCCTTCGACGAAGATGCGAATGCCATCGTCAAGAGTCATCCAATTGCCGAAAAAGGCACGAAAGAACGTCGGATCGCCGATCAGATCATTCGAGGCGACCATGCCGGCAGAGCCGTTGGCGCCGAATTCACCCGATCCGAAAATCACGCCATACGTGCCAGGCTGAAGCTGAGCTTGAATGCTGGCGGAAATATCCACGGCCGTGTTTCCGGGCACAGTCCCCGGAGCGGGACTATGGAGCAAGGTATAGGCCAAGGCATTGTTGTTGACGCCGATGTTCGACGGATTGAAGCCGGGAGGGAGCGCGATGATCGCGCCAAACAGGTCTCCAACGGCGTTGTCGAAATTGGCGCCGATCGACGTGATGTTGGTCGTCTGGGTGAGCGTGAAAGCCGCACCGATCCAGGAATTCGAGTAGATCGAATAGCTGCCCGTGTCGGTGCTTCCGACAGTCGCTGTTTCCAGGATTGAAGCAGCCTTCGCCGAAAAAGTTGATGCCCCGAAGAGAGCGAACGCTAGAGCGAGAGCTCGTTGATTTGTTTTGCCAAGTAACATTGGAACCTCAATTGCAGTATAAGCGCAGAAGAGGCTAGTGAGACCGGTTTACAAGCGTGTGACGGATCGTTTCATAATGATGAGGTGAGCACGAAAGGTGTCTCCGATCGTGCCGCGCTTCTTGATTCCGAACGCTCGCACGATCAGATGGCATCCGGCGACGTTGCTGGCTTCCGTATCGGGCACGTCCGTTTCTCGCTCCCATTAAGGAAACGCTCTCAACTCCTGAGGTTGGACTTAGTAGTTGATCGACGTTTGGGCGAAGATACCCTCGGCGCGCTTGTCGCCAGCAAGTCTGAAACGATACTGCAGCGTCAGCTCCCAATAAGAGGGCGGGGCAGTATATTTTGTCTCGCCGAACCAGTAACGGATCGAGCCGCCGAGGCCAGCGGAATAGGCGTCGCGAACTGCGAAAGAATCGTCATAGTTGGCCGCGACGACGGCGTGCGGGAAGAACACAAGGTTTTTGCTGATCGGATCTAGCCGGAAGCTATGACCGAAGCGGCCTTCGAACAGCCCGATCAGCTGCGTCTTCTCAAAGAAACGATCGACCTCCGTGTAAATATACCAGGTCGGCCAATTGGTATCGATCGCCCGCAAGTCGGTCCCGACCGTGTAGGAGTAGGCCGCTCTGAGCAGCGTGTCGTCGCGCGCTGCGTCACCGAGCCTGAACAGCTTGTCGACCTCGAAGACAAGATTGTGCTCGGAGAACGGCTTCCATCTCGCGCCAACCATGCCTTGCGTCGTGGGCAGCCCGGTGGGGCCGCCGGCTTGATCGTACAGGGTCTCGAACACGCGGCCGAAAACCTCGAACAGGGCGCCGTTGCGATTTCCGAACGCTTCGGGCCGGTAGTACAGCTCGGATCCAAATTGAGACGTATAGGTGCTCGCCGGCGAATTGATCGTCAGGAAAGGATTGGGGGCCGATCCAACCTTGCCGTAGGTGATTGCGCTGTTGAGCCCCCATACGCGTGTCAGATCGGCGACTGTCCGCCGTGTCTCGAATAGCTTCTGGTCATCGATGTTGATGCGTCCGTCCGCTTTCGCATCGATGCCTTCTTTCAGGTAGGCGATGGCCTTTGGATTTTGAAACTGGCGCATCGCCGTATAACCGGCATCGATGGTCGCTCGCGGAGGCAGCGTCCCCTTGGCCTTCGCGCGATCGAATAGCTCCAGGGCGACCTTGTCATTGCCAACCGCAACGCCGATATAAGCGACGTCCGCGTCCCTGATCGACTCGAGTTGGCCGCGAGCAATCGCCGCATCGAAGATCGCGCGTGCTTCGGGCTTCCGATCGAGCTCCAGGAGCGTGTTGATCTGAGCCTGGATTGCACCGTCTCGCTGAACGTTGGTGATCGATAAGCGTTCCGCGGACCTGAAGTCACGCAAGGCTTCTTCCTTGCGCCCCAAGCCTTGATACGCGTATGCGCGCCGAATGGTGAATTCATAGTCGAGGCCGATGCGCGGAATAGCACGCAGCGCCCGTTGTGGATCCTTGGTCCTCAGCGCGGTATCGACCAGCGCGAGACGGACATTGCGCATTTGCTGAGCTGGAAGCCCACGGGCAAGTGCGGTGTCCCAATCCGCCATAGCGCCCCTTTCATTGCCGATGCGGCTGCGCGCAAATCCGCGCTGGGCGTAGATCTCGGCGTTAGCCACCCCTTCCGCGATCGCACGGCTCGCTGTGGCTTCGGCCTCGGCCGGCCGGCCTGCGCTGAGCTGCAGGTTGATCAGCAGCAGTCGGTTGCTGGCGATCTCGGGCGTGTCCGCGACCGCCTTTTTGGCTTGCTCGATCGCCACGCCGTAGTTCTTGGCTCGGGCGGCCTCATAGGCCTTGCCTGCCGCCTCGATGCCCTCGGCCTTCTTGTCGGTGGGCGTGGCAACGCTCTGAACGAGTGGCGCTTGCAGGCTGCACACCGAGCCGTAGGGGGTGTCACGGCAATCCTGCACGGGCATTGGCATGAGCTTGCCATCGCCCTTCAAGGTCGCCTTGCCCTCGGCAACAGCATCCGCATCGCCGATCCGCGTCACTACCAGCGGATCCGTCTTGGGATATCCCTGAAGCAGGGCCTGAGCGGCGCGATAGTCGCCGGAAGCAAGCGCAGCGTCGGAAGCGATCAATCGAATCTGCTTCTTCTCACCGTCGGTGAGGTCGGGGAGGGCAAGAGCTGCATTGAAATCGGATGTGGCGAGTGTCCGATTGCCGAGCTTTTGGTAAATATAAGCTCGCCAGACGAGCGGCACGTAGTTGCCGGGATCGAGCTTGATCGCCTCGGATGCGGTCTCGGCGGCACCGGCAAGGCTATTGTCGGCGAGCTGGGCTGCCAGCAAGAGCAGGCGGTAGGACATCACATCCGGCCCGTACTCCACGGCCTTGCGGGCAGCGCGAATGGCGGCCTTGGTGTCACCCCGTTCCAGCGCCTTATAGCCCTCGCCTGCAGGTTGCTGCGCAAGGCGCTGGCGAATACTGGCTTGCCGCGATTCCAACTCCTGGTTCGCGGAAAAGGTCGCCAGCGCCGCCGTGGTCGCCTGTTCAGCGGAGGCGAGATTTCCTGCGGCAACCAGCGAGTCGATCAGCAGCAATCGCAAACGGAGAATGTCGGGCCGTAAGGCGACCGAGGCTGCAGCCCGGTTTGCGGCGGTCTGATAGTCTCCCTGTCCAAAGGATTTGTACGCGTCTTCCGCGGCGCTATAGGCTTCGCCTTCGAGCGGACGATCCGAGTCTGCGGTTTGGGCGGCCGCTGGGGAGATCAAGGCAAGCGAAAGCATAAGGCCGCCGAGGGCAGCCCGCAGCTTACGTCGACCCGGACGTTCTGCGCCCCAAATAACCATAGCCCCCACAGGCAGTAAAACTTACGTTGTATTGAATAGCTGAGCCGGCGCTCTGGCGGAACCGGAATTCAGTGTTCGCGTGCAACAAGATCTTCAAAAGTCATGCTTTTCCGACGCATGTTGCGCAATTGCTGCGGTATTTTGTCAGCAGTTTCAGGCAGCAAACCCTTTGTCAGGGAAAATTAAGCTTTTCACCGATTTTTCAATGCTTCCGTTACCTTCGCTCGCCACTCCACAGGGCTCGCAATACTCTGCGAAGCCCATTCGCCGACCGCGTCAGGGCCATTCTGAATTTGCGCCTCGTTGAATTGCCAGACCAAGTATCTGACCGAGGCGGGGGTGAATTCGGCTGATTGGAGATATTGCAGGAGCGTGGCCCACGGCCCCACGTCCCCGGGATTCCACTTCAAGGCGACCGGTCTGTCGATCTTGTTGGACAAGCGTTGCGGAAAGCCGAAATAGGGCTGCACGAAGCTATTGCCAACGACAGCGACCGGGGACGGGTCACCGTCGAGCAGTCCGGCTGCAGGCTTGACGGAGGTGCGGATGACGTAGGCTTCCGGTCCGATAGCTCGCTTCCGCTCCGGCGGCAAGAAGTTGGCAGCAAGATCGCCGAGATGCCGATCGTTCATCCATTCACCGAGTTGCGTGCCGCTGCCGGGGTTGCCGGGAAGAGGTCCCTCCGCGGTGATCACGCCAGCCACGAGATCTGCCGTCGCCTCGGCGGCGAAGGTAGTCCAGTGAAAATCAGTCCGGTAAAAGACCTCCTTCTTCTCGGCGACGACCGTCTTGAACGCGTCTCGAATGTCGGGCGCATTGACCCCCGCAGCGCGGAGTTCAGTGAGGGCCCTGTCGTAGCGTCCCCGCACGGCTTCCGACATTGCTGCTGCGTCGGGAAGCAGGCTTTCATAGTAGCGCGGCTTCAGCGGGACCACGGCTACGATCAGTTTGATATTCTTCTGAGCCAACAGGTGGCCGACGTCCGAAATAAGCTTGATGGACGCGCGCTCGGCGTCCGGCTTGGCAAGTGTAAGGCTTTCCCAGCCGGCAAAGAGCCAGTTGGATTTTCCCTCGAGGACAGCATCGCGCGCGACCGCGGGCGACGCGAGCGGCGCAAGTGCGAGGAACGCTGCAGCAGCAGCCACCATCAATCGGGTCACGCTTGGCCTCACTGGATCACCTCGTTTGGCGCATGAAATTCTTCTCGGCCTCACTCGGGGGAGAAACCAAGGATCGCATCGGCCACTCCCATACCACGGCCGTGGCCTTCGCCAAGCTAGCCGGTCGCTTCTCGAGCATCTCGAGCAGCGCGCCAGCGAATCCTCCGCCGGGCTGGCTGACCTGTGCCACTTCTCTGGCGAGAGAGGCCTGGAGATACTCGGAGAACCCCGAATTTAAAGAGAAGGAGGATCCGGCAAGAATGACCGACGGTTCGGGCGTGTCGTCGAGCAGTCCGCCTGACCGTGCGATATCCAGTTTTAGCTCACGCTCATGTTCGGGCGCCGGCGCGAGCACTGGTGGCGCATCGGTCAACCCGGACAGTCTCGCGAGGTCACCCGTGCGCCGACGCATAGCTCCTTCGACAAGCTTGACAGTGTCCTGTCCAGGTTCGAATGCGCCCGCCATAGTCCGCGCGATTTGATTGGCCGCAAATCGTGCGCCGGACTGATCCCAGTGTGTGTCTGTCTTCCAATAGCCCGGCTTCGGCCAGTCATTGCGGAGATCGACGACAAGCGCGCCTTCGATGCGGGCGAGTTCGGTCCAGAATTGGTCTCGTAGCCGTGATTGCGCCGCCGTGATGCCGCCGCATAGCTTGTCTTCGACTTCGTCTGCCTTGTCGGGTACAGGAACGATGATGAGCCGCGCGCCCGATTGCTTGATGGCACGGACCAGCCGTTGCAACAGTTCCCCCCGCAGAGCCATATTGTCGCGGTCGTGGCGTTCGGCTCGCAGTTCTTCCATGGTGTAGAGCCAATCACCGCACCCGGCGCGGACCTGTGGTCCAGCGTCGCCGAGTATCCGGTACTGCAGCCCAGACACGAGGCCGTCGAGCGTGCCGCTTCGCGGCACAGCCCCGAAGATGGCCTTGTCTATCTTCTGGGCGAAACGGCCGTCGGTGAGATCATTCATGGTCGTCGTTCTCAGCACTTCGCCGAGCGCTTCGCGGCCTCTGGTCACCACCGCTACAAGTCCCGAGAAGATCACCGCAAGCACGAGAAGCGTCCTGACGATCACGAATTCCCCCTAGAACTGGAAATACAGGAAGGGAATTACGGTACGGCTCTGCATTGTCCACAAGGCGCAGAGCCACAAGAGCAGCGCCAATTCGAACGGTGGGCGCGCGATGTAGCCCCGCAGAGGATAGTGCGGCAGCGCCGGGGCGTAGATCACGAGCAGGCCGATGCAAAGCGTTAGGAGTTCAGTTGGCCTCGTGGCCGCACTCATCGGTGACGACGGGAATAGTCCATTTTGTCCCAGTAGTCCCGACATCATCGTTTGGGCAACCTGCCAGTCCTGGGCGCGAAACAACAACCATCCGACCATGACGAAAGCCATTGTCAGGACGTGGGATATGAGTCCTGGGATCGCGGGTGCACCGGTTGCGCGCCAAAGCCGTGCCGCGATCAATCCCAGCCCATGCCAAACGCCCCATACCAGAAACGTCCAGCTTGCTCCGTGCCAGAGGCCGCCAAGCGCCATCGTCACCAGCAAGTTGAAATACGAGCGAATCTTGCCAGCACGGTTTCCGCCAAGCGGTATGTAGAGGTAATCGCGTAGCCAGCTCGACAGGCTGATGTGCCAGCGGCGCCAGAATTCGGTGATCGATCTGCTCAAATAAGGATTGTCGAAATTCTCCGGAAATTTCAGGCCGACCATCAGGCCGAGCCCGATCGCCATGCTGCTATATCCGGCAAAGTCACCGTAGAGGTGTAGCGTGTAGGCCACGACGGTCAAGGCGACATCAGCCGTGCTGGGGTTGGGCAGCGAATAGCCCGCATCGACGAGGGGCGCGAGGGTATCTCCGAGCAGCACCTTCTGCGCAAAACCGAGCATGAAACGGCGCCATCCCTCGGTGAACTCTGCAAAGTCGAAGGAGCGCGATGCCAGCCGTTCTGCCACCGACTGGTAGCGCACCACGGGACCCGCGACCAGGTGGCCAAACATGGCCTGGTAGGTGGCGTAGTTCACGAGGCTTGGCTCGGCGGCGACCGTCTTTCGGAATACATCCACCGAGTAGGAGATCGCGCCGAACACGAAGAATGAAAGACCGATGGGCAGGGGGATCGCTGTCCAATGCCCGATCGGGGCACCAAGGGCCAAAGCGCTTTCAGCGAGGAGGTTGGCGTATTTGAACCAGATCAGGCTCGCGAGCGGCGCCACGATAGCTGCGAGCAGGGCGAATTGACGTTCGCGGCCTGCGCTTCGAACGATCCAAAGGCCCGTCGCCCAGGACCAACAAGCGATGGCAACGAGGAGCGGGAGGAAATCGAACCGCCACCAGCCGTAGAAGATCAGGCTGAACAGGAGGATCGTGGAATTCCGCAAGCGCGCAGGGGCGATCGCATAGGCGAGCAAAAACAGAGGCAGAAAAAGAAAAACGAAGGAATCGCTGACAAATACCATCGGCGCGCCGCCTAGCGCTCCCGATAGGGTTCGGTCTCATCCAGTTGGTCGGTGAGACGAAGTCGCTCGGCGTCCTTGCGAAGGAATACGCTGTAGTAGTCGCCAGCTCGCAGTTGAGGAAGCATCAGAGTGGTGGCGTTACCTTCGCTGCAAGAGCCCTCGAGCTTTGCAACCACAGGATTGATGGATCGGGACTGGACGGAGGCAAATGGAGTTTGCTGAAAGATCGTGGGACCGTCGGCAATTCTTAGTGTGGCCGTGCATCCGGGCACCAGGTTGAAGAAGCGAAGCCTGGCTTTCAGCCCGTCGCCGGAGTTCTGGCCCTCGTCAATGGATTGGACGGTCCAGGCCGAATTGGTTTTCGAGATCACAAGGGTGAGATACGCCTCGGGGCTCGGCACGATATCTTTCGAGATCGTAGAGCCGTCGACAGAGAGGTTCAGGGGCTGATTTCCGGGAACGGCGCGATACGAGCTTGCCCCTGTGGCCTCGCTGATCCGAAGATCCATCGAGTTGACCTGAACCTGAGGAACATTTTCGCCGAACGCGATGGCGATCCTTATGAAGGCGTATCCCGGGGGGCGGTCTTGTCGCGTACAGGCGGCCGAGCTCCTGTCCCTGGAGAGGAGGCATGACGATTGAAAGGAGGAGGAGTGCGGCAAAGCGGCACAGCCACAGGCAAAGGCGACCGCTGGAAGATGAGGAAAGGGCCATTTCGGGGGGCGTGGTTGAATCGCGCCTAGACATAGCATTCAACCATGGAAGCTGAAACCGGCGCGGGCATCGCCGCTCCTCGCATGGCAAACAGACTTGGTTAGTGATTTCCTTGGGCGGGAATGCGCCTCTGATCAGGTGCTTCTGGCCGTCGAGCAACCAGGCCTAGTCCGAGGTGGGTCTGTCGCGGGCACCGCACAGGTACTCGATGTGGCAGATACATCGCAACTGCGGATTAGCGAGAGCCGGGTGGCAATGGGCCGGTCTGGGTGGCCTTGTCCTGCGGATAGGAGACTATTAAGACAGTTAAACTCGGTCGGATTTGAATCGGGCGGATCAGAGGGGCGGGACAATGCTGAAACTGGCTGGAGCAATCGCCGGTCTTTCGATGATGTTAATCGGCGAGGTATCTGCAGCGCCGCTTTTGGCCCAAGCCACCACGCCTCATGCCAGCCCTCCGCTCGAGCAGGTCAAGGTAATCTGCGACCAGCAAGGGCGCTGTTACCGTCCGCCGGTCCGCAGGCCGATCGCGCGCTGGGTCTATGGGGACGGCAATTTCTACGGCCCATATGACGGGCCTGGCTACTACGGCGATCCGCGGCTGCGATATCGGGTATTTCCGTACTTTTGGTGGTAGGCGTCTGAGGGCACCGCCGCGTGGTGGCCGTTACGTGGCGGCAGCTGACGGGTCTCTTCAATGCTACGTGCAGTCGCGAAGCCGTGCCGGACGTCACTGACGCCTTCGAACTCGGGCTGTCGGCTTGAACCACCATTTGCGTGAATAGTCCGGGCTAGGTGTCCATCGAGGAGCGCGCGGGCATCCAACCTTGGCTACATCCAAACCGTTCCTGCAAAATATAATCCGCCACCGATTAAGTCGGACTATTGACCGCACCTTATAAAATCGCAAATAATAGAATTTATTTAAAATTCTGAGTATTTATCTTGGTCAGTGCGCGGAGCCTATTAGGGGGGGCGGCTTGTTGAGGCGGCATGCGGCGCGGCCTCGGAACCGTTGCCGGTGGGTGTCTGCTTTCCACTGGCCGTCACGGGCCCGATCCCTAATCATAGCCGAGTATCGGGGAGCGATCTAATGGGCCAAGCCGAACTGCACCTCACCCATCTGCGACGCCTACAAGAGGCGCTCGAGAGGATTGCGACCGACCTTGACGAAATCGAGGGACGATCCCACGCGCGCCTTCGTTTCATAGCCCAGGATTTGAGCGATGATGGTCCGGCTCGGAGCCTCGAAACGTGCGTCTCCAATTTTCAGATTGCGGTAAGAGGCCGCTTGGCAAATTAAGGAAGCAAATCTGAATTTTTGCTTCGAGTTGTCCGGTGAGTGATTGCCCGCCGCCCGCAAGCTGAATCCTGTGGCGGCGGCAGAGACCGGCCGATCGCTGTGACTTGAATCGATGGCGCGATCAGCAGTCCGGACAGGGGCCGCGTCTTGTCATTCTCTTCGCGATCGGTGCCGGTGGCTTTTCCCCGACGATGTGACCACCGACGCTAAGCGCCGAGCGAGGCGCCCGCGTGGCACGGAGGCGGAACGGTAGCCGTTGGGTTCGGTCGCATGCACTCCTCCCACAGGCAGGTTCGACCAGGGTGCCGCAGGGAGCGACGATCTGATGGGAAGCGTTTCGCGGTTTACTGCCATTTGCACTGAAGCGTTTTGGGGGAGGCACTGGCGAACGCACCTCCAAAACAACTGCCTTCGTCGTCCGAAAGAGGGCTCGCCTGTCGGCTCTTTCAGCTCGGGTGTTGCTCGATTGAGGCCGAGATACGCGGATTTGTCGGCAACTGTCTCCGGGCCGGAATATTTGTCTCTCCCCGATATTCAACCGGATCTCGGGCGATTTATCTGGACATCGGCTGCTTCCTGCCCCCGATATCAACGGCTTAAAACTCTGATGACACAACGAGATCAACATGAAGGCGTGCCTTTCCGCGGACATTCTGCAACCCGTCATCGACGCGCTGGCTCCAACGGGGATGGGCCGCCCGAAAACTCAGGCGGTGATTACCGAGCACCTTGAATTGTTCGAAGCGATGCTCGAGGCAGGCTACACCTACGAGCAGATCGCCGGCGCGCTCAACGCCGGAGGCGCGTTGAGCCGGAAAGGAACTCGCTTCAAGGGCAATTCGCTTCACAACTGCATTTCGAGAGCCAAAGTCGCGCGCGCCGGTAAGCGGCCGGCAGCCGAGATCGGCGTCAGGGCTCCCCTGGCGGATCACAATGTAGCGACAGCAACAACCTCAGGCTGGGACCAGGATCTGTCTCCGGAACTTAGCGAGTTCAAGCAGCGCATCAGCGATGCGCAATCTTTTGCCGCCAGGGGCGAAATTTTGTTTGACAGGACGAGGCGCAAGTAGCTCGGCTATGTGGTCAGACGATGATCGTGGGGAGCTCGAGCGTCTCCTCCACCGCATTGGCATTCCTGCCGACCAAATCGAAATCAAGATTGTTGAGCTTGAGGAGGCGAAGCTATCGTTTCGATGCCGGTGCGAGCGTCGCGCAAATTCGCCCCAGATCAGTGCGGTGGTGTCGCAGCTCGGTGCTTTAGCGGACGCGGCGGAGCGTGTGTGCTCGGGACATAAGGCTTCTATCCCGGACCAAATTCTTTCCGAAACGTATGACGCTTTGGTGGGACGCTATCCATTTTCGAACGTCGACATGGCTGCCGTCACCCTTGAAACTTTTAGAAATCCGGAGGCAATTGCGAGCTCCTACCGGAAGGCGGTCGTAAATGCTTCCGTCGAGCCCCACGTCGTGAATGCGGCGATGCGTCAGCTTCCAGACGAGCCCCATTTGGTGGCCGTCCGATCGATGCCTTTTCCGTTTGCTGCGGCCGACGCGTACTTTTTCGGCAATCTGCCCGAGCCCAAGGCAGCCAATCTTCGGCAGCGTCTTGAAGATTTCATTGCCGGGATGCCCAAGGAGGCTTCGTCCGTTCTTCGACAGGTGCATGAGGCGGTACGCCGCGCCACACGGGATCCGGCGCAAGAGAATACCGGTCGCCGAACGCTCTACGACTGGGCTGAACCGGTGCCGGTGGCTCGCTTGGCGATCGATGTATTCCAGGTGGTGCTCGAGCCCGCGGTCGAACGCCCGAGAACCGCGGTTCAAGCGCTTCTGGCACAG
Organism: Bradyrhizobium sp. AS23.2; assembly: GCF_001908185.1. Taxonomy (GTDB): domain Bacteria; phylum Pseudomonadota; class Alphaproteobacteria; order Rhizobiales; family Xanthobacteraceae; genus Bradyrhizobium. The sequence continues at coordinate 49,414 of NZ_LGHM01000010.1, read as the reverse complement.
ATGATCGACGTCCTGATCGACGATCAGAATTCGGATCGCCTGCGCCAGGACGTTCTCGGATCCATGTTGACCATCTGGGTGGCGATCAATCAACACCGGCTGGTCGCGCAGCGGCTCTCGGGAATACTGGACGGCCGGTCGGAACGGGCGGAAACGCCGCGCGAGCGGCGCCGGCGAGATCTTTGGTTGGCGTGCCACGAAGCGGTCATTAGCTCGTCCGCTGAACTCTTGCGACGCGCCCATATGGGTGACTTTCATCATGTGAACCAAGTTCGGAGCGACCCAAGGGCTCCTGGAGAGAAGGGAGCGATGGTCATTGCAACGAAGACGCGCGCAACAGGACTGCCGGTGCCAACCATCGATCTTGGACCGACCTCTCAAGCTAAAACGGACGCGCTGTTTCTCGTGAAGCTTGCGCGCGCCTGCAAGCCTTGGCTGCGGAGCGGTTGAAGATAGGCATCTGCCGACGAAATACGACAAAATACGACGAATAACGACATTTTACGACATTTCTCACCTCGGGTTCGTGGGGGCTTTCGATTTCCCATTGTGCCCCATTCGGCTTCTCATCATCCAAGGAGAAGCTCATGCCGAAGATCAAAACCTCCAATCCTGCCGTCGGTTGGTATCTCATTGTCGTGCTTTCGGCCCTGGGCGGGCAGGGCAAGACGCTGTTCACCGAGCTCGTCACCCTGCTTCTGCGCTCGGTCGGCTACCGCGTCCACGTCTTTTCGGCGGACGTACAGCAGCGGTTGCGTGCCAAGCTCGGCGACGACGTCGTCACGATCGACACCGATCTGCTCGAGGCGGCATCCGAGGATCCGCTCGCTCTGTTGCGGGCATTCTCGCCGTTCACCAGCGCCATCGCTCACTCGGCGGAGAATGGCGGCAGCATCGTGCTGGACACCGCGGCTGCGTGGGACGTGCCCGTGATGAAATTCATGCGCGACATGCGTCTCGACCAGGTTGTGACCGAGAGCGGCGGCCAATTGATCGTCGCGCTGGTGACAACGTCCAATCTGGATGCCATGCGTGCGATGACGGCATCCACTGAACTGGTGCGTGGCGCGCTCCCGCTGGCGCGGCCGGTCTGGGTTCTCAACGAGCGGGTTGGCGCCGTTTTCCCGCCGGATTTTGATCCCCGCCTTTTGAACCTCGAGCCGGAACAGTTCGCCAGGATGCGCGCTGACGCCAGCGCAATCGTCCTGCCGCGCATGGATGACCGGTTGTGGCAGCCCGTAGACCGCACGCCGGGTTTGAACCTCATGAAGTTTGTCACGGCCGATCCCGCGCGGCTTGCCCCGCTGTGGGCCGACCATGCGGGTAATCCCTTGGACCGGTTGTCTGCGGCGGTCGTTCAGCGCCGCGTCGCAAGCTGGATCGCGGTCATGATGGAGGCGGCCCACCAGGCCGTGGGGTTTCCCCGCGCCAACTAGGCTCACCGCGCAGTTCGAACATGTCGAGCGGCGGGGGCACGAAGCCGTCAGAGACTTAATCCAGCGCCTTGCCCGCTCGAACACCAGTTTCATGCTGTTGCACGATCTTCCCCTTGCCGTGCAGTTGATGAAACCCTCGGAACGCAAGCAACTCGCGTTGCTGCGCGCTCGCCTGGTTCGGGAGCGCATTGGCCCGTGCGAGCGTGCGTTGCGCCGGGTCGGCCGCTGGATGGACATGATCCGCGCGAGTTGCAGATGACCTGAGCACTCTTTCGCACAGCCGTGAGATAGCTGTGTTGGAAGAGGCAATTCGAATACTTTGAGCGTGAGGTGAACGAGCAGGTTCAGCGAACCAATGAGGCCGCCGTCGCAATGGAGCTGACCGGCACCAAAAAACAGGTCGAGTGGGCCAACCGCATTCGTGAGAAAGTGGCTGTTCGTTGTTGAGCGGGAAATACCAGCGCACTTTTGCCGAATCTTGGGAAGGCGCGGCCCCTCTCCGGAGGCGATCGAGCGGGCCACGACCACCGTGCTCGCCGTGCGCCCCGGGTGCAATTGATGAGATCATTGCTTACAGCGGAGCTGCCTGGTGGATCGATTTCCGGTCTTGTCTTGAAACGATGGTTAATCAGCCGACGGTCGCAGCGATCAAGTCTGAATGCTCGGCCCTCCTCAACAGTGACGATGCAACCGTTGTCGAAGTCTTGGAGCGGGTACGCCGCGGCGAACGGCTGACGGTTGAAAGCGTCAAGGAATGCATTCGCCGCGCCAAAGATAAGGCGAAGGAGCCGGTGCGCGCTGGTGCTGACGAAATGTCCGCCATGGTCTTGGAGATGCTCGACATCTCCAAGAAGGCGGCGCTGAAGAAATTTCTCGGAGATAAACCCGGGCCACACGATCGCCACTTCGTGAAAAATCTCCGCGAGCAACTCGCCAAAGATCAGCGTCAGAATAAGCCCCGCCTGCCGTTGCCGTTGGCGCACCGGCTGCCTCCCGCTCTCGCACCCGGTTAATGCGGCTGGGTCGGACGTTTTCGGTCACGCGATTTCGCGTGCGCTTTTTGGCGCGCCTGCCCGACCTTTCCTGGGTCGAACGGAGGCCACCGTGGTGCGAAGACTCTGGCATCTCGTTAACGAGCCCTTCGGAGCTATCGCGAAAGCTTCCCTGCGGAGGCCTGATTGTCGCTGTGCGGAGCGATTTCACACTTGATGAGGGAGCGGTCTTCAGACGGTCTCGTATCGGCCTCGGGACTTGCTGGACGGGGTGCTAGCGATTGCGGGTGTCCTTTATACGTTCGAGAGTTCGAGGTCATCGTGCCGTTCTGCTCCATCCACTTCGGCGTTGTTCCGACTTCCCAGAATTACACGGCTATCGCGCGCTTCGCTTACCAAACCTGTTCGGCCGCCGCTGATCGCTTCAGGAGCGTCGACTACCAGTGCTATGCCGGCTTTCACGTCGGAGGGTGTGTGCTGCTGCCGCCGGGCGTGCCCTTGGAATTCGCCCAATGGGAGAATTTTTACAAGATGGCGGCTTTCAGAGAAACGCGTCGGAACGCGCAGGACGGCCGAATTCTTGATTTTGCGCTCCCGCGCGCGGTGCCCCGCGAGCTGCTGTTGCCCCTCGCGGCCTTTACTTTGCTGCCTTTCGTCCAACTCGGGATGGCGGTACGGCTCGACGTAGAGTGCGTGCCCGCGAGTGACGATAAGCCGAACCCGCACGCTCACGCCTGGCTCGCGCAACGCGAGCTGGAGCAAGACGGTTTCGGTCTGAAGGAGCGTACTTGGAACACGCTGTTCCGACGCGATGGCGGGAGGTACGTGCGGGCCCTGGTTGCTGCGAGATTGACGCTGGGTTGTGCGATCCTCGGCGTTGATGCCTACGTTGATCCACGCCGCAACGATGAGAGGGGAGCCGGCATTCCGGAGCAGCGCCTGCCCCGGGTCGCGATCAAGAAGTACAACGAAGGCAGGCATGTCCATGAGTTCGAACAGCTGAAGGCGAGCCGTCGGCTGAAGCGGGCTCGCGAGGCACCGACGCGTTCTCCGGAGCCGGAGGCTGCAAACCTGACGGTCACGAACGCCGCCGTTGATCGTCTCGTTGATGAGGAGGCCGCAAAACTCCGGAGGCGGTTCGCGGCTGCGGCGGAGGAGGCGGGCTATGCGCTGGAAGGCAACGTGGATGCGGCAAGGGGCTTGCCGACGCTGTCGTTGACCGGAACGTCTGTCACCTTCGACGGTTGGGCGTTCAGGATCACGCCAACGGGCACTTCGGAGGATGCGGCAATCATCACGCGCTTCGTGCGCCAGCTTGACTGGCCCGCTCTGGTGATCGAGGGAGGTCCGCGCCTTGCCGACGTGATGGCGATAGCGGCCGCTGACGAAGATGTGTTCATGATCAATCGAGCACCCTCCGCTGCTGCCCGGGATATCATCTCGCTGGCATTTTTGTCGGAGCTGAAGGCGGCGATCGCACGCCATGATCCGCTCGGGGTGGCAGCAGAATTCCTGGCGGATTTCGAGGCGAACACGGCTGGCGTGCAGGTGGACGTGCCCGAGCCTCCAATGCAAGTGGATGCAGCCAGCGCAGGCTATCTTCAATCGGCGGCAGATCTGGTGTCTGCGAATATTGTTCCGTTCCAGCCGGGCAAGGTCGCCGAGACGGCTTTCGCGTTGCCGTCCATTCTCACGACATCCGGCAAGGACGCTCGCGCCGTGTCCACCGACTCGGACGTGAAGCAGACCGTCGGTGCACCGTCCGAAGCGATCGAAGTTATGGAAAGCCTGCCGGACGGCAATTCGTGGAAGATCGGCCCTGATCCGGCCAAGCTGGCGCAAACTGCTCTCTTTCTCCAGTCCTATGCCGATCGCCAGCGTCAAGATCTGGAGAGCGTCGACGAGAGCATCCGTCGGATGCACAATCGATCGTCCGGGCTTCGCAGCGTGTCTGCTCGGCCGCCCCCCAGACGTTAGCTTCCCCCCTGCCCACGGAGGAATCCCAGGCCGATCTCGCGGCGGCCTGACAGCATTGTGGCCGCTTCGGCGGTCAGAAGGAAAGTGTTCGGCGCGCCAAGCGCATTCCGTCTTACGGCGTGTATTGGCGGTGGGCCATTCGCGAGCGAGGGCTCCCTCGATCAGCAGAACACCGACCTTCTCGAGGGACTGTTGCTTAGATATCGTTAACTATGAATCCTGGAAGGAATGCCGCGCGGCCTAGAATATTCCGTGAACAGGCGGCATATTGGAGGTTGCCTTCGCAATCCATGCGAAGCGGCCGCCGTCGGTGCTTCCAACACCGACAGACGGCCTGACCATAATCGACCGATAGGAGTCAATCATGGCTACCGAAGCTTATACCGCCGATTCGGCGTTCGTTCTCTCGTCCTCTGCGATGCCGAGTGTCCGGTCCCATGTGACCGGCGGCTGCGCTTTCGTGCCCGGTGTCGGGCAGACTGCGCGCAGCATGTCCTTCTCCACCATCACTCCCTCCATCGGCTAAGGCGCGAGCGCGAGGCTCGACGTCATGCGGCGCGACAGCGTCGCATGAATCGGTCCCGGTCCGCGCCATGCGTTGGCGATTCCGCCGGTCGGGGACGCAAAATCCTGGCGTCCGCGATTTTGCAGAACAGGCCACGCAAGCCGCGGTGACGGCCTACGTCCTGCCACGTTTGGCAGGGCGTCCAGCGGCGCGTCACCGGTCCGATGTCGTCGGCTTCGCGATCTTCTCAAAGGAAGGAGAGATCGATCCAATGAATTTTTCCAACGAAGCTATTCCGGTGCAGCCTTGCACCCATACGATTTATCGCCCGTTTGGCGGGATCGAAGGCTATCGCCAGATCCGCGATCCGGGCGGCCGGCTCGCCGTCACGGCCTGTCCGCTGGCGATGGTGAGAAGCCTGGCCGCGACCGGTGATCTGTCCGCGTGCTACGTGATTGCAGGGCAGGGCAGGGCCTATATCGGCGCGAGCAATCGAGCGCTCAAGTGCGTCGCCGAGCACGCCGAGGGTCCCGCCAAAGCCTTCGCCGCGGAGGCCTTCCTGCTCCACGAGCAGGAGCCGCACACGTTGGAGTGGTCGGCGCGGCTCTACCTGGAGCACCGTCTGACCGGCTCGCCAAAGAGGCTGGTCTGGTCGCCTTGGCCAACACGATGGAGCCGCGGGTTCTGCCCTGGCCTGTCGAGCAGACCGCAACGATGGAACGGCTGGTGACGGATGGCCGGCGCTTGTTGTTCGACGCCGGTTGCAGGATTCTCAACGGAAACCTCGCCAGCCAGCTTCCAGCGCAAGCCGCGATCCAGGCCGCGATCGATGACAATCAGGATGTCGACGAGGCGGTCGAGATCGAGTTGCCGATCACACTCCCGCCCGAAGGCGAACCCACACTTGAGCTCGACTACTGCGGCATCTGGGCCCGGGGCTATCACGGTCATGAGGGGTTTGTGGTCACGGCGGGCTCGGAGGTGCGCAACGTCCAGACCCCCAGCCTCAGGAAGAACATCAAGCGGCTCCGCGCAGACCTCCTCGGCAGGGGGGTCGTGGTGCCGATCGCCGGGGTCAAAAATCGCCTGCGCTTTCAGGTCGCGTGGCCGTTTTTCTCCGCTGCGGTGGCGGCCAAGTTCGTCACCGGCGCGCATGTCGCCGCGACCAAGTGGGTGCGCCCGCGCACCCTCGCGCCGATCGCGCGCGCGGAATAGGAGGGCTCGGCCATGTCCAATTCCAGGAGGATGCCGGGGCACGAGCCCCGGCAAGAGGCTGGTCTTCCCGGCCACCATGGCGCGGGCGGCGCGTCGATCGGAAAGACCGAAGCATCCGGGAGAATTTCAAAACGTCCGCGCGATGGCCACGACGACAGGATCCTCGACGCCTCGTCGCCGGTCGTTCGCGCGCTGCTTAAGATCTCGCCGCTGCGCTGGTGGCGGTCGGCGCCGGCCGACGCGTTCCGGGCGGCAGAATATCTTGAGGTCCGGTCCGCGCTCGAGGACGTCGCAACGCTGATCGAAGGCGCCGAGGTCGAGCCGGCGCTGCAAGGCGATGCGGATGCCGCGATCGCGCTGGTGCTGTCGCTGATGCCGATCACGCGGGTGGGCGGCATCAAGACCGACATCGCGATGACTGCGGTGCTATCGCTCGCGCTCGGGGGCGAGCTTAGATGTGCGCTCGTGCTCGCCCATGTCCTTGATCGCGCCGAGCCCGATCCGCGCCGCGCCGATCAGCTGTGCGGCTCCTGGTTCGAATTCCACCAGAACCACTCGGTCTCGCGAGGCGGCTTTGCTCCGGCCGAGAACGCCGTGCTGGAGGCACTCCGCGCATTCGATGCCCCGCGCGCCCGCAAGGAAGGCCGGGCATGAAGCGTCAGCCCGCCTGCAGCCTCAAGGCCGACATGGTGCCGGTCGAGTCAGAAAGCCGCGCGCGGACGCATTGCACGCGCAGAGCGCAAAGGCCGTCGAGCTCGCAGCGAGAGGCACCATCAGCGGGCGCATGCCGATTGCGCGTGGCTAACCGGGCTCGCGCCTTGGTGCCTTGTGCTTGCGCCGTTCGAGCCAGTCGCGGGCGGCCTCCTCGAGGATTTCCGAGGCCGTGGTGTCGTCCTCGAGGGCGGCCCGCTTGATCGACCGGATCACCTCACTGGACATGGTCGCGAAAAAATTCCGTCTTGGCTGCCCGACCGGCGCCTTGCTTCCCTTAGCGGATTTTCCTGCGTCAGCCATGAGCTCTCCGGCGGTAGTGAAGGCGAAAGGGAATCGCACGGCGGCGCGAATCTCTCGAAGTGGAATGACTCTAGGCAGGGTTCGGCCAAATGGCCACAGGCAGCGTTGGACATAGGGACATGTGAAAGCAGCTACATAGATAGCTTGCAATCTATATGAACATTGACATGGATATATGTTTGTGGTTTGTTCTCGGTCGCGGCGATTGTGGTTGGGGACTGTGATGGCGCGTTTGAAGAGGGAGTGGCGGGTCGCGCTCGTGCGTGCGTATCCGGATCTGTTCCACCCGGCCGGCGATCCGGCGGCGGTGCAGGCCTTCCCCGACGTTGGCGACGGTTGGCGCGATCTGCTGGAGCGAGCCTGCGCCCGCATCCGCGCTGCGATCCTGGCCGATAGCGGAACGTTCAGGGCGACGCAGATCAAGGAGAAGTACGGAACCTTGAGATTCTACTGGGACAGTGGGCTGTCGCCCATGGCTGCAAGCAGGGCCGAGGAGGCCATTGATCTTGCGGAAGCTCGCTCCGCCTGCACGTGCGAGGTCTGCGGAGAGGTTGGCCAGCTGTATGGCGACGGTTGGTTGACGACGCGCTGCATGGCGCATGCCGAGAAGCGGAGCCCGGTCGAGGTGCGGCCAGGGTTCGAGATCCTTATCAAGGAATGGTCCGTCCGTGACCGGCGCGTGATCCGGTGCCGCCGCTACGACCGCGAGGCCGATCGCTTCATCGAGGTCGACCCGACTGCTTTTGCAAACGAGGAGACGTGAGATGGCGCAGGTACCGAACTGGCGGACCAAATTGATTGAGAACTATCCTAACCTCTTGCATCCTCCTGAGGGACAGCCGGAAGCGGCAGCCAGCTACATCAGCTGCGAGGAAGGGTGGCACGATCTGCTCGCGCGCCTGTGCGTGCGGATGCAAGCGGCGCTGCAGCGAGGCGAGACGATCCGTATCCTTCAGATCAAGAAGAAGTCCGCCACGCTGAGGGTCTACTGGCGCGGTGACGTGACGCCTCTGACCATCGCCCGGATTCACGAGGCTACTGCGGTTGCCGAGGCGCGCTCCGCCTGCACATGCGAGGTGTGCGGCACGGAGGGGGAGCCCTACAACCTTGGCGGAGCCTGCATAACCCGCTGCGCTACTCACGCGAGAGGTGAACTGGTCCCGGCCCCGCCTGGCCCGGAGAATGTCCATCTTGTTCGTGTCGCGACGCCAGGTCGCGACCGGGTCGTAGCACGGCGCTACGACCGCGAGGCCGACCGCTTTGCCGACGAGGATCCGACAGGTCTGGAATCGAAGAGACGTGAGACGATTGTGACCGAGAACTGGCGGGTGGATTTGATGCTGACCCATCCCCGCCTGTTCGAGATCGTGCAGGACGACCCGAAATCGTCTTTCGGCTATCCGAACTGCGCGGAGGAGTGGCGCGACGCCCTGGAGGAGCTCTGCATCAGCATCGAAACCGCACTGGGTCAGAATGAGACGTTCAAGTATTTTAAGATAACACAGAGACTGGGCGTTCCCTGGATCGAGTGGGATGGCGAGGTCTCGGGCGATACCGTAGCGAAAATCGATGAGGCAAGCCGCCTCTTCGGCGCATTCGTGCTCCGCTCCTCTAGACTTGACGGCCGGGAAAAACCGCTGCGGTGAGTATGAGGCAGGGATCACGTCGACGCGTTCCCGAACAACGGTACCGGAGCTTCGATCCGAACCTGATGATCGAGATCTAAACGGGGCAGGGGGCAGTCCATGACCGATATCGACGACCATCGAACGTGGGCGAACGCGCTGCGTCCAGTCCCGGCCTTTTAGTGAGGGTTCAAAAGTCATGTGCGATACAAAAGAGGCCGAGGGCCTCCCCGGTCTCTTCGTCTCGGCCAAGACCACAACTGCGATCCCGGTGCGACACCCGGCGCTGCGCGAGGCGCTGATCCAGCTCTCCCTCGATCCGCAGGTGCGGTCCATCGAGTACGTCGCTTCGATCGACGCCATCGTTATCCAGCATGATGATGACCGCGATGTCCTCGATGTCGTCCCGGCACGAGCCGTGCGCGATATCGATGAGGAAGGTCTCGTGCTGATTGCGCTGGGCGAGCTCGAGCTCAAGCCGCTCGTTCTGACGGCCGAAGAGATCCGGCGCGAGCCACGCCGCACCAATGCGAACCTGATCTGGTCCCACAAGGACGTGACTGTTGCGATCGCGCTGCGCATGCGCATCCTGCAGGTCCTGCTCGACGAGGGACCGATGCCGCTCGGCCAGTTGATCAAGGCGTTGGCCGGCGAAAGCGACCCCGCGGCGGCGGTGATGGCGCTCGCCTGCGCCAATCTCGTTCATCTCGATCTCTCCGACCAACCGCTGAGCCCGACCACCCTTGTCCGATACAGCGTGCAAGCAGACTAAGCATGTCTGACGAGGAGACATGTGATCTGCTGGCTGCCGTCGAAGACGCCGTCTCGACCGGCGCGGCCGCCGATTCCGCCGACTGCGACGAGCGCCTGAAGGGCCTGCCGCGCCTCCTGCGGTATGCCATGTTCATCACCAATGGGAGCCAGCATGTCGCGGAGCGCTTGATCGCCGAGATTCATGAGCTATGCCCGCAGCTGCCGCACAGCGCCGCCTGGGTCCACAAGCGCACGCTTGAAACCGGATTGGCGCTCGCCGCCGAGCTCGATCGTCGTGCCGTCGCTCAGGACGAGCCGAACCTGCGGAGCCTCGCCGATTGCGTCCGGCTGCTGGCGCTGCCGACGCCGCACGATTCTGATCACTTCGCGGAGCACCAAAGGGTCGGCAAGGCGCTGCTCCAGGCCTTTCATGCGAGTGCCAGGCATGCGGAGCAGGAGCTCTGCTGCGATATCGAGCGGTTCACCTTCGGCTGGGCCGCGCTGCCGGCCTGCACCGCCATCGTGTCCAGGAGCATGTCGGCGGCGATGAACGCGGCCTACCTTGGAGGCCGCACGGCAGAGCACCGCGTCGCCGCCACGAAGACGGCGGTCCGGCGGGAGCTGGAGGAGGAGCGCCGGACGCAGCAGGAGGCCGAGGAGAAAGAGAAGACGGCCGCCTGGCAGGCGCCGGCCGCCGCCGAAGGCGAAGCCATTCCCGAGCGCCACATCGTGGTCGCGCGCCTCTCTGAAGTCGAGATGAAGAACCCCAAGCTGAAGGATATCCTGGGACCACTAAAGCACGCGGTCAACACGCCCTTGCCATTGGTTGATGTGCCGCCGCTGCACAAGGTCCGCAACGCGCTCGCCTTCGAGTTTCCCTATGCGATGAGCGTGATCGATTTCGCGCTGGCCGATCTCGTCGGCCGTGCGACGGTCCGGCTGCGGCCCCTGTTGCTGGTCGGCGATCCCGGCGGCGGCAAGAGCCGATTCGTCCGGCGCCTCGGCGAAACCCTGGGCGTCACCGTTTGGCGCGAGGACGCCGCGCGCTCCGATGGCGCGGTGTTTGGTGGGACCGACCGGCGCTGGTATTCGGCCGAACCGTGCCACGCATTCATGGCGATCGCGCAAGGCAAAATTGCCAATCCGCTCGTGCTGATCGAGGAACTCGAGAAGGCCGGCACGCGGTCGGACTATGGCCGCTTGTGGGATTGCCTGCTCAGCTTTCTCGAGCCCGAGACCAGTGCTCGCTATCCCGACCCCGCTTTGCAGACCACCCTCGATGCCTCGGAGGTCTCCTACGTCGCGACGGCGAACAGCCTCGATCCGCTGCCGTCGCCGATCCGCGACCGGTTTCGTGTGGTGACGTTCCCCAAGCCGGCTGCCGACGACCTCGACGCCCTACTGCCGGCTGTGCTGGCCGATCTCGCGCGGGAGCGCGGCCTCGATGCGGCCTGGGTGCCGCCGCTGGACGGCGCCGAGCGCGCGGCGATCGCACACAGCTGGCGCGGCGGCTCGGTACGGCGGCTGCGCCGCATGGTGGAGGCAATCCTGCGCGAGCGCGATCTGCGAGCGGTGAGGAATTGAGCATGGCGGGCCGGCAACGTGCCCGCGGAACGCTCCTGCGTTCCTGCGCGGCGGGGCTTCCGACACGACTGAAAGCTGCCGGCCTTCACGCGCAGCCGCGGCATCAAATATTTCGATGCGGCCAGGCCACCCGATGGACGCCTCAGTACACACAGTTCGTAGCATGTCGCGAGGGTGTCCGGTTGACCTGCTTCGCGACGACGAACAGGAGCGGTTGGACGACCCGATCGATGGCATCGACGCACGATGATACTCGTCCAAAAAGAATGATCAGATCGCGAGTACCGATCGAGAATTCCGTGCCACGCGACCCGGCGACGTCCGATGCGATGCGATCGGCGCCGACGAGCGGTGAAGCATCACGGTCGCGGTCAAGGTAGGGCAACACTGGGGCCCCACTTAGAAATTTGCAATGATGGAGGAATGCAATGCTGGTTGTCACAATCGATCTCGTCCCAGGCGGATTTGAGCCGATGCGGCGTACGATAGCCTCGATGCGGATCGCGAACATTTCCGATCTGGCGGACATCTCGGACTATCGCGTCGAGACGGTCGAGACGAGCAATCCACTCATTGGTACACCAGAACGTACCGCCCAATGCGTCATTCAGGGCCACGCACGCGCCCAGTCTGTCTGGGCTTTGCTCGCAAGGGCATCTGAGGAGATCACAAATCTGGTCACAACTGGAGAGAGCCGCGACTGAATTCGCGTTTGAATGTGGAACACCGTCTTCGGTGGAGGCCCAGGATTTACATGCAAGCGCGAGTATCAGGTTTGACGCCGGCAAGCCGGAGGGCCTTGTGGAGCGTGTCGAGACAAATGCAACTGTGGGGACGCATCGTGAAAGAGCCGGGTCTGGAATAAGTTTGACCCGACTTCGAGCGCTGAAGCGATCTGAGGGACGTTGGCTCGAGCAAGCAAGCGGTCGACTGAGGCCTGAGCCCGCCGGGGGCGTGCATGTGCCCTAATCAACTCGATGGGCTTCGTTTTGGTGATCTCGACCTGCATCTCCAGGCGCGACCTCGGACGCCGGATCTGCCCGATGACGCGACGGACTGAGCCGAAGGGTCCCAGCGCAGCAACTGGAGTCATAGCGCGAGTTGGGGAAGAGAGGGGCTCAGGCGAGCGGAGAGGACCGAGGCGCCGCTGCACACGAAAGATCATGTCTGAACAATCTTTCGCTGCCAAGAACCATGATGTCGACACACTACTCGCTCCTGGTGCCCATCGCACTGTTCAGGACGGACAACCATGGCTTCTGTAACCTTATCCGCGCTGATCTTCTGCGCCGGCCTCATTCTCGGATAAGCGCTGGGCATCCGGCGAGACCGAGAGAATACAACCTCTCCTCGCAACGCCTCGCGCCAAGCGCGCCGATCGGTTCCCATCTCAACGTTCGGCCATGCTCGACGAGCCTCTTAGTTATAGTCCAATCCGCACAGCCCTCGCTCGCGCCGATAAACGGAGCGTCTGGAGATGACCTCACCCAAGAAGGATGCTCCACGCCGCTATATCGTCGATGGGCCGGACAGCGCGTGCTTGTCGGGCTTACGATCTCAGAGACCATCGAGTTCGAGGCGTTGGACAATCCGGGAGCCCGCCCAGACGGCGCCGATCTCCTTGGCGAAGAGCGCGGCGTTCGCCAGGACAAGCGTGCGCAGCGTTGACTCTAACTCTATGTCAAGCACGAGCGCGCCTGGAGCGATTGGATGGCTGAAATGCGTGCACGGCTGGACGAGCCGCGTCTGCTCAACTAGGCATCCCTTCGGTTTTCCGCCGCCGAAGTCTTCCCCGATCTTGCGGGCGAAAGTAAGCAATCAGCCGGATTCTCTCGCTATCGCTCACACTGCGGAGCATCCGACTTCCCCGGATGCTCATCAGGGTGAGATTGCCTGTTGCATAGGCACCGGTGTCGATGTTGACGCGGTTTGCCAGGAATTCGGCACTGCGGACTGGTGTACGGCCGAGCACCATGTTCCTGCCGAACCGCTGTTCGCTCCGCAGGAGCTCGTCGCGGATCCAAAGCAGGTCGTGCTCAGTTTGCTCCTCCAGGGGCACGCCCGCCCGAAAGCCGGCGTGAACAAATAAGCAGTTCCGGCAAGTAAAGCTGAGTCGCAAATTGTCCAGGAATTTCAAGTGCTCGGTCGAGATCGCGCAACGTCGGTGCTGACTCCCCCGCTTCAGATCTGGGGAGGCAAGGCCATAGGACATCAGGTCTGGGCCCCCACCAATGCCGATCCAATCCTTAAACAATGAGGATTCTTCAAAAAACGTTGACCAGAAATGCCTCGTGATTTCCCTTTGAGAAAGATCGCATTTCCGCGCCGGCCTCGCTCGATCAGGATGTCGAGGGTGGCACGCGTGTCCGGCTCGATCCATATAGCCGCCCATGAGCACTTCGATCGCATAGCGCGGCCGACTGCGGGCAACATCGACGTCGATCACCCGCAACATCGGTTGGAGCAAATGAGCACAGCCGTGAATATCCGAGATCGCGCAGATGGGGACGTCTTCCGGCAGTTACGGCTTGTGCACTCGAGGGCTTGATCGGGCAGGAGATATCATCGCGCGGTCTCAGGTCGTCGAGAGATTTCTCCAAGCGATCGGCACCGGAGAACTTCCATCTGAAGCGAACATCGTGAGCTTTGTGAAGGTCCTGCTCTTTCTGCGGCTTGATCGCGCCGAAAGAAGGGAACGGCATTCCTTGCCGACCAACTTTGCACGAGCGCCAAGCCGTGCGTGATATTGCATTGCTAACGTGAGACGCACGGCAAAGATGCATGCCTTGAGGAGATATGAGCTATGCAGCTTGAGATGGTAATTGCGTCAGAATTCTCGTATTTGATTCGCCGTGTTCTCTGAGAACGACAGCGCCGCGTCAAAGGTGAGCTGAGAAGCTCGAACAAACGCCGCTTATCGAATTTCGTTGCGAAACTTGATTCAAAGTGCGACAGCGGGTGCGCCGATGTGTCAGCACTATGACGCACTGCTCATCACGCTGAATCCTCGTAACGCACTTCAACAAGTTGCGATCCTCTTTGCATTGCAAAAGTTTCGCGTGCGGTGCCACAATATCGCTGCGATCACTTAACAGGTTCGCTCCGGGGCAATGGCGATTCTTCAGCATCACGATGAGGCGTCAGGCACTCTCAATATGCAGAGGTTCGAATGGCTGTTGCAACTTTCGGTTCTGAGAAGACTTATTCACCGTCACTATCGCGCGGCACAGCCCTTCAGAGACCATTTCAGATCGTCGTCATCGCTGCTGACTTTCTGTTGATTTTGCTGAGCTACGTCGCCGGCTCTGCTCTCTACAGCTTCGCGACTGCATCCACTGTCGACGGCGCTTCGGTCGGCGCCGGATTGATCGTTGGGCTGGTGTTCATCGCGCTGGCGTATCTTCAGGATGTCTACGCCACGCACCGCCTGCTCAATCTCGTCTGGCAGCTGCGCAAGGCTGTCTTCATTTGGCTGGTGTCGCTGACGGTGCTCGCCGTCGCGGCTTTCCTCTTGAAGTCGACGGACAATCTGTCCCGTGGCACCGTGATCGTGTTTGCTGCAATAGGGGGGGCTGGGCCTGATCAGCTTGCGTTTCGTCTGGCAGATCGTGCTCGGCACGAGTTTTGCTAGAAGCCGGCTGGTCGATCGCAAGGTGGTCCTCCTAAGTCTCAAGCCGCTCGATTTCACCTCGAGCCGGTTCAAGGATCTGCACAGAAACGGCTTCGATGTCGTGCGTCACTTCGTGCTTGGAATCGACGACAGCGACGGTAGCCATTGGGAACGGGAGGTTCGGGACGTCCTCCGCCAGTCGCGCGCCGTGGATGTCGACGAGTATCTTCTCGCGATCGATTGGAATGAATTGCCGATGCTTCGAAGGCTCGGCCAGTATTTGCGCGCTGTACCCCAACCAGTGCGTCTTCTGCCGGATGATTCCATCGCCGATATCGTCTCACGCCCCTTCCTGCCGGTCAGCGGAACTGTGGCGGTGGAGATTCAGCGACCGCCGCTGAGCATCTTCGAGCGTTTGCAGAAGCGTTGCCTCGACGTCAGCGTAGCAATATTCGCGCTCGTCGTGCTGACGCCGTTGCTATTGACTGTCGCCGTGCTGATCAAGCTGGACTCGCCAGGAACCGTCATCTTCCGGCAGTCGCGCCGCGGGTTCAACGGCAAGCCTTTTGATATCTGGAAGTTCCGGAGCATGACCGTTTGCGAAAATGGTCAGACGGTCGCCCAGGCAACCAAAAAGGATGCGCGGGTCACCAGGATCGGGCGCTTCCTACGTATGACGAGCATTGATGAATTGCCGCAGCTCTGGAATGTATTGCGGGGCGACATGTCCCTCGTAGGGCCGCGTCCGCATGCGCTGGCTCACGACAACTACTACGACGAGCTCATCAGCAAATATGTCTACCGCCACCACATGAAACCTGGTCTGACCGGCTGGGCTCAGGTGAATGGTCTTCGCGGAGAAACCCCGACGATCGACCTGATGGAAAAGCGCGTGGAATATGACGTCTGGTATGTCAGTAATTGGAGCATCTGGCTTGATCTGAAGATCATGGTGCGCACGGCCTCGGCCGTGATGTTCCAGGAAGCTTATTGACGCGCGCCGCGATGGTCGAGACAGACGGAAGCTGGCGTCATCGGTTGCGCTCATCTAGCGCAGCCGTGTGGCTATTCCTGGTCCGGGTTTCCTTTTGTCCCGCTGAACGATCGCCTGGCAAGCCGCTCGAGGGCATGAAGCGCGGCGATTAGCGGAGGGACGAGCATGAAGAACGCCCCCATTGCAACCGAGATAACGACATGACGCAGGGAGAACGGCTCGTCGTCATCCAAACTATCAGTCCCGTTCTTGATGGGCACTGGTGACAAGGCAGTTTCCGATAAGTCAGGCCGCTTACGCGGTTTGAGGGGCGGGACCATGATCAACACAAACAGGACGTTGACCAGCACCCATACCCCTAGCAGGGCTAATATCACCGTCATCATCTGAAACCGCCAAAATAGGACTGCAGGTATAGGATGAAACTCGCCCGTCGATGCTCAAAGGGGGGCACAAATC
Source organism: Bradyrhizobium sp. AS23.2 (assembly GCF_001908185.1). Taxonomy (GTDB): domain Bacteria; phylum Pseudomonadota; class Alphaproteobacteria; order Rhizobiales; family Xanthobacteraceae; genus Bradyrhizobium. Next base: position 33,250 of record NZ_LGHM01000010.1, on the reverse strand, counting down.
GTGGCTCCAGCGGCTCGCAAGGCTTGTCTCGCCTCGTTTTCGATATTCTGCGGTCTGCACAAAAATGTTCCGCGACCTCAAACGGCAACGTCAATAGCGTCAAAGTCTGGCTGCGGCAACGCCGTCCAACCTCCGGAGTGCTACGGTACCGCGAAGCGGTGCGATGCGTACCATTTCGGTTGCGAGATCGATGCACCAGACCGCAGACTGTGGCTGACGGCGCGAGCCCCGACTGTAGACATTCCAACGAAATCGAGATCATTTGCATCATTCATCGTGAAAATTGGCGTTCAGCGCCGATTGTAGGACCAGCGCTTGTCGACATCGGTCGGATAGTGCGCCGCGAAGTACGGATTCTTGAGGCAGTTTCTCGCGGGATCATTGATCCAGTCCGCGCATTCCCGGAAGTTCAGGAAGCGGCAGTCAAAACCAAAGGCGCACCACGGCGCGCCGTTCGGAAACCCGAACCGCACGGGGACTTGCGCCGACGCTATTGAAGGCAGAGCCAGAAGCAAAGCCACGGCGAGTGCGCGGGACAACATGGTGCGTTCCTCCAACGAACGATCGGACGGATATCGACGCCAGTCCAGCGACGATTTGTCGCCGGAAAGGGACGGCATTTAATCTTGACTACCGAATAGGTTAACATTCGGGCGCGGAGAGATCGAGAGCGCTGAAGAGCTTCGGGCTGCCTCGATTGGCGGCCTCCATGGATTGATGAGGCAGACGCACTCGTTCCGTGAATTGTCGCGCGCGGCCGGCGCGACGGACGTTAGTTCTTCCTGGTGCCCTTCGACTTCAACGACAGGCCGAGGCGCAAGGCCATGCGTTTGATTGCATCGGGCGATCGCCCGAGAAGTTTCGCCGCTTCTTCCAGCGAAGTCGAAGACTTGGCCAATTCCATCAGCCGGCGGTCTTCCTTGAACGACCAGGGCCTGCGCGCCATAACCGAAATCATCCTCTCGTCAACACAACGACAAAGCTGCCAAGCGGACCCACGTTCGCTCGACGGCTCTGCTTGGGTGGGCCGGGCCTTGGGGAGCCCGGTGAGAAGATGGATTATGCGATCCAGCGGCATTCGCAATAAACACCGCCTATTAAGCTAACTGCTCAACCTTACCGGGACAAAATCGGCATCTAGTGCTCCGTATAACCACGGAGTTTTCGCTAGCGGAGGCCGATGCGTGCCTCGATAGCCTCGGTCGAGGATGTCTTGCCACCATGTCCGATTGTCGCAGAACCAGCGGACGGTCAGCGCAAGCCCGCTCTCGAAATTCTCGCGGGGCCACTAGACGAGCGTGTGCTCGATCTTGCCGGGATCCATGTCGTAGCTGAGAACTTGGCCTTGTGTGAAGCCGAGTTGCCGGAGCGGGGGCATGCCACCTGTGGTAACCACCAATGGCGGACATCGCGGCAACCCGGAGTCATGGTCTTGCCGTGATCATTTGCGCGAGACCGGAAATCGTCGGGCCGCGACACGTCGCGGAGTTGGGACGCAATTGGAATTGAATCGCCGCGCGACGTTGACTGCAGCGACGAACGAGAATCGATCGAAGCGCGACGCGCATGCGCCGACGATCTTGACGAGCAGCGTTGCGCTTCAGTCAGGCGAACCGTCACGAGATCGTCGAATTCGTTCGGCTATGGTCTCGCAAGCGACCACGAATAATCCAAGAAGACCGAGATGCTTCAGAAAGCGCGAGCGGCACTTCCTCTCACGAGGATCAGAGAGCGGGCATTTGAAGGCGTGTTTTTCAGCGTCGCGCTGATCGCGATGGCGGGCTGGGTGTATTTCATCACGCTGCTGCTGGTGAGATTGTTCCTCTGGTTCTTCAGCTGAGCGCGTGGGCGATCACCTCGCAAGCACGGTGCTGCTCAAAAAATCTCTGGCATGACAAGAAAATCAGCGCGCTCATCATGATCTCGACACAACTCGCAGATGAGACTGACGTGCGACGACGACAACGCGCTCGGTAACTTGGACGAATTCCGAATGCTATCAGTTGTGGTCCCGATCCCGCTCCTCGCCGGCGCTGGTCCGGCAGAATGATTCATTGACGAGGCGCCGCGTGCATTTTTCTGAGTTGCAACCAGAGTTCGGTGGCCGCCTCTATCTTGGCAGGGGGATCGGATCATGACGGGATCGCGGGTAGACGCCGTGACGAGCCCGACGCACAACGCGCCGCGGCGTTATTTCGTCGATGCCGGAGGTCGGCGTGTCCTGATCGGGCTGACGCCCGAGGAGACGTTCGAGTTCGAGCGGCTCGACAGCGGGCTGGCGTTCGGAGAGGCGCAGGCCGCCCCTGGCGGCCGTGACTCGTGGCCGGATACTGGCGAGCGGCGCCGGGTCGAACTCTATCAGAAGCACGAGGGTGCCTGGAAGACCTGGATGGCGCGAAGCCGGGCGGAGCAGCGCGAAAGATTCAACCTTTATTAACCATCGCGGACCCATTTTCTGGTCTGGCGCCTCCAACCGGAAAGTGCACGCATGTTTCAGCTCTTCTTGCGGGCCCGCACCCACAACTTCCTGAAAGACCGTTTCGGCGGTGAGCAGACGTTCCGCGCGCGCTCGCCCGAGCGTGACGCCGAAACCGATCGCACGCGCATCGAAGCCATCATGATTGCGATCGAGGACGCCCTGCACGCGGCGGAGCGGGAGCAGTCAGGCCTCAACCGCCGGGTGGAAGACGTGCTGGCGCGCGCGGCCGTGACGATCGGTAACGGCGACGACGAATATCTCGAGCGCGAAGCGCTGGACAATCACCACCAGGATCTGTTCGACAAGGAAATCCTGAACGGCCAACGCCGGCTCAAGGAGCTCGGCGCCTCGATCGCTCATTTCAAGTTCCTGAAGGCGGCGGCGCTGAGCCGCTTCCCGGAATACAAGCCTGCCGCCGCTTCCCACTAATTGTTGGAGTGCGCCCTATTTTGGGGGCACTTTCGACGTGTGGGGAAACGGCGTAGCAAAGCGGACGAGTTCTTCGGTCGCTTCTGGAACAGAGGCGGTAGTGTCTAGATTGCGAGCATGCTGTTGCCCTGGATAGACAGCAGCGTCAGATTGCCGGTCGCATACGCGCCGGTATCGATGTTGGCACGGTTTTCCAGCAGCTCGGCTTGCCGCACCGGCGTATGACCGTGCACGACATATTTGCCGAAGCGCCTCTTGCTCTGGAGGAATTCGTCCCTGATCCATAAGAGGTCGGACTCGCGCTGTTCGGACAGCGGAATGCCCGGGCGTACCCCGGCATGGACGAAGAAGAAATCCCCGCATGTGAATGTCGGCCGCAACTGACGCAGGAACGCGATGTGCTCCGGCGGCATCGCGGACGTGAGCTCGCGCACAAGATCGGACAGCTCGTCCTTGCCGAGGCCGGGCGCGGCTGACACGCCGTACGACATCATGGTCTGGAGGCCGCCGAACTGAAACCATTCGGTGGCGCGAGAAGGGTCCTCGAGCACCGAGGTGAAATAGGCTTCGTGATTGCCCTTGAGAAAGACCGTATTGCGGCGGAGGCTGCGCCTGATCAGGAGATCAAGGGTGTGGCGCGAGTCCGGTCCGCGATCAATGTAGTCGCCGAGGAAGACCTCGATTGCGCGATATGGCCGGCTGTTTGCCATGTCCGCATCGATGACGGTGAACATCTGTTCGAGCAGATGCGCACAGCCGTGGATGTCGCTGATCGCATAGATGCGCACGCCGTTCGGTAGTTTCGGCCGGGGCGAATTTGGGGGCGCGTTCGTGGGCATGGAGTCCAACTCTTTCAGAGAGCTTCGCCCGAGATGTCAATACACTATCGACGAAATCGGGGTGCCACGAGCCGCTTTTGCTCCAAGCGTGCGGGACGGACGCCCACTTGCGCGTCTGACGGATCACCCGACCGTGCTGCGGATCGACGCTACCTGCTTCCGGTCCGGCTGGCCGAAACCCTGACGGTCGAACGATGGTGCGGCTTTGTCGTGGGACGAGGCCGCATTGAACGCGCGAATCGCCAGCGGCGCCCATGAGCTGAAGCCAGGCCTCGTGCGGCGCGAAGCGATAGGAGAGACCCATCAATTGCGCCGTCCGCGGCCCAAAGCCCTCCTGACGTATTTCGGCCCAGTAGCTGCCAAACCAGGCCAGCCCTTCGGTCGGTGCGCACTCCACCAGGAGCGGGGCTCGTGGACGCGACGGCATCTGCGACGGTGTCGGTCTGCTTCAGGTTGCCGGGCGTGGCGATTCGTCGGCGACAGCGAGCTGCGGCAACAGGAACTTGTGCGGCGTCTTGGCGCTGCACAGGCGACGGGCGGATCGCAAAGTGTCGGCGACGATCTGCCTCAGGCAAATCGGTCTCATAGCGCTCGCCGCGTGCAACACGGCCCGAACTGCGGAACGGCGGGATCGGTCACATCGGGGCGACGGATGCGGTCCACGCCAGCGCGAGCGAAGCGAGAGCGATGCTCGTGCCGCGCAGGGGGCAGCGAAACCCGGCCCCTGCTGCCTTCGACGCCGGCTCGATGGCGCTAGGCTCCCTCGACATAATAGCTGTTGTAATGCGCGCCCTTGTACGCTTCGATCCGCTTGAGCATCTTCGGATTGGCGCGGTTGAGCACTGCGCCCAGGATCTTCTTCTGAATGCCCTCGGAGCTTGCCATCGACTCCTGGAGCGCGTTGCGGCTCGTGCGGCCCCATTCGATAACGTACACCATCGCATCGACGAGATGGCTGACGGCCTTGGCGTCCGCCACTGGCATCACCGGCGCCAGATCGATGATGATGTACTCGTAGTCCTCGCGCATCACCGCGAGCAGGTCAGCCATAGACCTGGAGGCAATCACGTCTGCCGAGTTCACCATGCGCGATGCGACGACGGACGGCAGGAAGTCGAGCCCACTCTCCTTGCTGCGCTGGATATGGTAGCCGTACGAGCCGGGGTCCTTGAGGGCTTCGACCAGGCCCGTCTTGGAATGGGGGGCCAGGGCTCTCGTCAGCGAGCGGGTATGAAGGTCGCCGTCGATCAGCAGCGTGCGGTGCCCGGTCAACGCGGTCAGATGACCGAAATTGGCAGCGACCGTGGTCTTTCCTTCCTTCGGCAGCGACGACAGGATGCCGATCACCTTGACCTGGCGCGAGAGGCGCGCGACGTCGATCGATACCTTGATGTTCCGCAGCGTCTCGGCAAATCGCGAGAACGGGTGCTCGACGACGTAGCTGGAAAGGCTTCCTTCCGGATTGTCCACGGAAGCCCTTGCCGGGCGAATATCGGGAAGGACGCCAAGGCACTTCACCCCGAGCTGATCTTCGACGTCGCTCGGTGACCGCAGCACGTCGCTCAGCAATTCCTTCGTGAAGGCGGCACCGAAACCGAAGCACAGACCGCCGAACAGGCCGCCAACCAGCGCCAGCAGGGTCTTGGGCGAGCTCTTCTTGTCGGGCTTGACCGCGGTGGTGATGATGCGCGCTTCGCTGATCGGGAAACTCTGATTCTGCGTTGCGTTCTGAAGCTTCTCGAGGAAGTTGTTGTAGAGATTACGATAGGTGTCCGCCGCGCTCTCGAGGTCGCGCAGCTTGACCTGCGCCTGGCTGGTGCTGCCGGCCTGCGACACGAGATTCTTGAGATTTTCGTCGAGCGACGTCTCGCGGCTCTTGGCGATCTCGTACTCGCTGCGATAGGCGTCCGCGATGCGGTGCACCTCGTCGGCGATCGACTTGCGCAGCTCTTCCATGCGGTTGGCAAGGTTGATGGCCGCCTGGTGGTTCTTTCCGTAACGGCTCGACCAATCGGCGTATTGGGCAGCCAGGTCGAGATATTGGGCGCGCAGGCGCGTGATTACGGTGTTGTTGAGGGCGTCCGTCACCGTCGGCTGGACAAGATCCTTGTCGAGCAACGCCTCGATCCGGTCGAGGCGCGCCTTGGCCTCTGCCGTTGCGGCGCGCGCGGTCACGAGCTGAGAGTTGGCGTCCGCGAGCTGCTGCTCGCTCATGAGCCCTCGGCTGGTGCCAACGATGTTGTTCTCAGCCTTGAAGGTTTGCACGGCGCGGTCGCTCGCCGTCGCCTGCTCGCGCAACTCTGCACTGCGCTGCTGGAGCCACTCGCCGGCGCGCTTGGTCGACTGATATTTCGCCTCCAGCGCACCCACGATATAGGCATCCGCGATCGCGTTCGCGATCTGCGCGGCCTTGTTAGGGTTGATCGAGCGGAAGTTCAGCGACAGGACGTAGGTCGTCAGCACGCGCTCGACCTTGAGATTCTTCTGGAGGAGCTCGACCGCGCCCCGCTCGACCCGCTCCTTGGTGGGAGGGCCGTCCGATCCGAACAGCGAGATGACCTTTCCGATGACCAGGGGAATCAATCCGGGGTCGGAGCCGTTGAATTCCGGGTCTTCGGTGAGCTTCAGGCGCCGGACGATCGACAGGATCAAGTCGTCAGACTGGAGAATCTCAACCTGACTGTCGACGAAGCCCGGATCGATCAGGGCGTTGGCCGTTCCGCTGTCCTTGTCCAGCACCTGGGTTTGACGCGTATCCATCAGGATGCGCGCATTTGCCGTGTACATCGGCGTCGCGAGGATCAGGTAGACGAGAACGAGCGCCAGCGTACCCGCCACGATGGCGGCGATCAGCGGCCACTGGCGACGCACGATGTCCAGAGCGCGCTCGGCGCTGAGCGTCGTGCCGCCGACCTCGATGGCATACTTCGGACGTTGCGGAAACTGATCTCGTGGCTGAAACATCTTTGGAAATCTTGAGGCTGTCACTCGGGAAGGGGGACGGGTTTGAACGGGTCGGCCAGTTCGGTCTTCCATTCACCCGTCATCAGGCCGGCGTTCGAGCTTGAACCTGCCGGCACGTTGTTGGCCGTAGACGGAGCCGAACTCCCGGGAATGGGTGCCATCTCCGCGTCCTGATCCGCGAAATATCCCTTGAGAACGGATCCGTCGTGCAGCTTGGCAACAAAGTCGCCGATCCTGCGCGCGACGTCGGGCTTTGTCGGGATGCAGCGCTCCTCGGCACGGTGAAGCCCGATGCCGATTGCGATCCGATCGGCCTGGCTGGCCCCACGCAGCATGTTGCGGACCGAATCGAGCGCGGCGATGTCGGTGACCAGCAATCCGGTCAGTCGGCCCGAAAGCTTGTCCCTGTCGTTCTTTGACAGGCGCAGCAGAACCGACGGGTCCGAGACGAAGGCGCTGACAGCGGCCGGTGGAGCGCGTTCGGAGCGATCCACGCATTGAGCCCGCGCCGGTGTGGCAAGCGTTGCAAACAGAGCCACGACGACGGCCGCGGCGATCCGTGAGGCCGGGAGAGGGACACGCAACAAGCTATCGAGTTTGATTAAGATCGCGCTCATATCTCGTTGCGAACTGTTGGTGATGTATCGATTTGGACCGTAGGTCCTTGATGACTTAGAACTATGTCAAATTCTTGTGCGGCGCAAAAGATAAACCGGCGTGACCAGATTGCCATCTCCCTGAGCTCCGATCAGGCGCAGATTCGCGGAATGATTGCACGTGCCCGCATGCCTGAAGCACGAATGTTAGGCAGCGGCCATGCCAAGAAAAGACCAAGACAAAGGCGCGTGCTGTGAGCTTGGTCCCAGATGCAGAGAGCAGCAGCAAGACCGATTCGAACGCCACGGTCCGCGCGCGGTCACCGAGAGGCGGTCAGGCGGTGCGAGATCGAATAATTGCCGCGGCAGTTCCCAGACAGTTGCGGATTGTGCAGGTTGAGCTACTCCACATTTGCAATGCCACCATGACGCCGACGGCGATCGCCACTGCCAATGGAGTGAGCAACATGGCGTTGCAGCGGCTTACGGCTGAAAGATCGGCGGTGAGGAGGCTGCAAACGAGCAGAAAATTGTTGAAGGATTAAAGCAAAGGTGGCGCCAGCGCGAAAACAGCTGCGGCGAAAAATCGCGATATCGCGTCCAAACGCCCTCTGTCGCTCAACTCAGCGGCCATCGAGCTATCCGAAGTTTGCGCGAGATCCAAGTTAATGCGCGGCCGGTCACGATTTCAGCACGATCGGCGCGTTTACGTCGACATTGATGCAACAGCCGGACGTCGAGCGACGATGAGCGCCAAGCATCTCGGTAAATCTCAGTTCAACTTGACGGTTAAGAGTTGAACCGCAGGTCGAAGAAAGGCATTATGCTGCATCGCAGCATTTTGCTCCAGCTCATTGTCAGGTGCCTGCCGTGCCGCTCCATCAATCAAAAGCGCACTACGTGCCGCTCGACAGCGTTCGAGGCCTCGCGGCTCTGTGCGTGGTCGTTCACCATTTTGTCGGCTCGGAGATCCTCAACACAATCCTTCCGCACCGGGCGTGGATCGACGTTGCGTTTTTCCACAATGCGTGGCTCTGCGTCGATTTGTTCTTCGTACTCAGCGGCATCGTCATTTCGATGAGCTACATGCAGTCGGAATTCGGCCGGTTCGATGTCCGTGAGTTCGTTGCGCGGCGGGTTGCGCGAATCTACCCGCTTCACTTGGCGATGCTGCTCGCCTTCCTGTCGTTCCGGTTGATGAAACTCGGCCTGGTGGCGATCGGCGTCCTGCATTTCGCGGCTCCGGAAATGGCGGTGAACAACTATTTCTCCTTCATCGTGAACCTGCTGCTGCTCCAGGCGTCCGGCATCATCGACTATCTGAGCTGGAACGGACCGAGCTGGAGCATCAGCGCAGAGTTCTACACTTACCTGGTATTCGCCGCAGTGATGCTCGTGGCGCAGGCCGCGAGGAACATTCGGATGGTCTATGCCTTGTCGGGCTTGCTCGTCGTGGGCAGTCTCGGCATCATCCTGTTGGTGCTTCGAATGGAAAGCCTCGACTTCCACTACCATTTCGGCATCGTTCGCTGCATCCTCAGCTTTTTTCTCGGCGTGCTGACGGTTCGCGCGGTCGCAATGGTGCGGCCGGGTGCGAGTTCGCTGCTTCAGTCGACCGTGCAGATCGGCGCGGCGGTCACAGCGATCGTGATCATTTCCCTGGTCGGGTGGGTGCCGTCCATCAGCTTCATCGCGCCGGCGGTCTTTGCGGTTCTGCTCGGGTCGCTGATGGTGTTTCCCCGTCGCGCCTTGCCTGAACTGTTGACGGCGAAACCGCTGGTGTGGCTGGGCAAGCGATCCTATTCGATCTACATGGTTCATGCGCTGGTGCTCGTACTGATCGAATATTTCGCGCGCGGCGTTGGAGCGGCTCGCTTCCAGTCGCTGGATGGTCTGCTGCCTGGCCTGCCGTCGTCGGCACTCCTCGTCGGGTTCGTCGCCGCGGTGCTTGGGCTTTCGAGCCTGACCTACGCAACCATCGAAATGGCGGGTTCGCGGCTGTTTCTGGGGCTGATCAGGCCCCGGCCGGCTAAGTCGCTCGCTGCTGCCGAGTGAATTGATGGCCGCCCATCATTCATCTTCAGCGCTTGCCGCCGCGAATTTCCGCTTCGCGGAGCCGCCCCTTGACGAGGGGACGCGAGCAAGCGGCTCGACCTTCAATCTCGAGGCCATCGCGCTCGGTCTTTACTTCTATCGAGACGCGCTCGCCGGCGCGTTGCGCTACTACCTGGCAGTCGCAAAAATCGATGCCATCTGGTTTCTGCCCGACATCTTCGCGATGGTGTGCATCCTCGCTTTCATTCAGCGGTACATCCTGGTCGGAAAGAGCCTGGTTGCCATCCTGACGCTGTTCTACATGGCGTTTGCGCTGTATCTCGGCTACGTCTTCCTGGGCTACTTCACGGGCATGATGTCGTCGTTCAAGATGATCGCGCCCGTGTTCGTGGGATTCTGCTTCTGCGGGCGCGATCTCGGCGAGTACCGGCGTTTGCTGGCCTGGATTCATCCTCTCTTCTACCTGACGATCTTCGGAATCTTCCTGTCGTCCCGCGTTCAGTTGCCGTGGGTCGGTTTCGCCTACGAGACCTTTGGCGCGACGCGGCAGGCGAGCAGGCTTTGGTGGGCGGCGTCAGAAACGCGGCTGTCCGGCCTGGCGGCTGACAGCACGATGGCCGCATTTTTCGTGTTCATTACCTTCGTCTTGACGTCAGCGCGTCGCAGCTTGCTCTGGTGCCTGTTCTGGGCGCCGATTGGCCTCTATGCGATCAAGTTGACGACCAGCAAGACCTCGCTCGGTGTGATGGCGATATATGTGGTGTGCCTCGTCATCATCCGGATGCTGCCCGAGCGTGAGAGGTTTCCCATGCTCCGGCGAATGTCGCTGCTGTCATTCCTGTCGATCCTGGTCCCGTTCCTTCTCATCGCTTTTTTTGCGGGAAACGGATTGACTAGCATTTCGCGGGGGCTCTTCAGCCTGCAGGATCGTGTGAACAATAGCTGGCAGCTGCCGTTTGTGTATATGAGCGATCTGATGCCCATCGGGTTCATTTTCGGCTGCGGGCTCGGTTGCTTCAACTATCCTCAGTTACTGTTCTCGAACAAGCTGAGCTACTACGTCCCGGTCGACAACTTCTATCTCGGCACCTACCTCATGTTCGGTCCGATCTTCTTGCTGTTTGTGGTGATCGCATTCGTTTCGGTCGCCAGATCCAGGGACGTGTACAAACTCTCGGCGACTTTCGCGATGAACCTCTTCACCATCACCGTGCTTGCCTACGGTCCGGCAAGCGGCTTGATCATGATCGCGGTGGCCTTCAGCGATGTGTTCGGCGGACCGGCGATGAGGAAAAGTACAGCGGACACGGTGCCGCTCGCGCCAGACGTCAACGACCTGGTCTCGCGGCCAGCGTGAAACCCGTGTCATCGCGCCCTACGTATTTCGCATTGGTCTCGTCCGATTCCGGCCTCGGATGGCGAGCGGAGAATCGGCCGTGAGCGACGACAACAAGGGATTTTTGCCGGCCATCCAGGGTCTGCGCGGCGTCGCCGCGCTGAGCGTTCTGATCGTGCACCTTCAGGACATGCCGCTTCTTGCGGGCTTTCTGCCGCCGATCTGGTCATGGGTTGAATCGACCATCAACATGGGCGGGCATGGCGTCGAGCTCTTCTTCATGATCAGCGGTTTCTTGATTCCGGCGAGCCTCGTGCGTCACCGCAGTGTCGGAAGGTTCTTTCTGGATCGTTGTCTGCGGATCCTCCCTGTATTCGTGATCCTGCACCTGATCCTGTTTACGGCAGGACCGCTGGTTGGCTACAAGTTCTTCAAGGGAATCGATCTTCCGACCTACCTCAAGCTCTTCTTCGTCAATCTCGCGTTCCTGCCGGATGCCCTGGGATTGCCGATCGGCCAGCAGAACGCCTGGACGCTGAGCTATGAATGGGCGTTCTACATCCTGTTCGCGGTGGTCTTCGTGATCGTGGTCCGGTGGAGAAGCTGGCTGCTCGCGACGCCGTTCATCCTGCTCGCTCTCGCTGGCGTCGCCTTTCGGCCGATCGCCGCGTTCTTCCTCGTCGGGCTGCTGTTTAGCTTCGTCGACCTGCGGATCCGCGTCGGCGGTTGGCCCGGATTGGTCGCAGGAGTCCTTTGCGGCGTCGCGATGTATGTGTCGATCGAATATCTGCATCCCCTGATCGGAATGATCCCTGGAGCGCTCCTGTTCGGAATGGTCCTCGCTCCGGACTCCGGTGTTGCCGTCGCCTTGAGCGGCAAATTCCTGCAGTTCCTCGGAAAGATCAGCTATAGCCTCTATTTGGTCCATCCTTTTGCGCTATTCCCGTTGCAGATCATCGGAGTGAAGTTGGCCGCACATGGGGTCAATCTCTGGCTCCTCTGGGCCGGGTTTGCGGGCCTTGGCCTGATTGCCGCATTGATTGCGGGCACGCTCAGCTACGAGCTGATCGAAGTGAGACTCCGCCGTTTGCTCGATCCGGCGCTGCGGGGCTTGTTCTTCGGAGTGCGTCGTGAGGCCCGCTATGTCGCCTGAGCGTATCCCTTCGCAATCGTTTCAGCTGGATCACGTGCGAGTGACGTCATGATCATCAAGAACTTGCTCTCGATGTCGAGCGTGAACATCGTGAAGTCCGCTGTTCAGTTCCTCATCACGCTGCTGATCACCTATTTCGTGACGCCGACGGAATTCGGGCTCGTGGCGTTCTCGCTGCCGTTCATCGCGTTCATCTCCATGCTGACCGATCTGGGGCTGTCGAGCGCGATGATCCAGAGGACGTCGCTCACGAAGGAGGAAGCCGGCGCGGCGACGACCCTGATGGTTGCGATCGGGATTGGCTGTGCCCTGGTGCTGGCCGCCGCCGCGAAGCCGCTGGGGGCCGCCGTCGACATGCAGGGATTGCCGGCCGTGCTGGCCGCTCTCTCCGGTTCGGTCGTCCTGTCCATCTCCGCGATGGGACCGCGCGCGGTTCTGGAGCGGTCCCTGCAATATCAGACGATCGCCTTGATCGAAGCGGGAGCGGCTCTCGCAGCCGCGATCGTCGGCGTGGCCGGCGCCCTGCTGGGATGGGGGATCTGGGCGCTGATCGCGTACTATGTCCTGATGCAGGCGGTGCGTGCCGTTGCGTTCTATGTGAACACCAGGCGCCACATTCACCTGTGCTTCAAATGGCGCGCAGTCGCCCTGATGCTGTCGTTTGGCGGCTGGGTGCTGGCTTCGAACGTCCTCAACTTTGCTGCGAGAAACGTCGGCAATCTCATGATCGGCGCCAAGCTGGGCGCGGCGGCAGTCGGCTTGTTCGGTCTCGCCTTCCAGTTCATGACGCTTCCGCTGATGATCCTCTCGTGGCCGGGCGGCGGAGTTCTCATGGCCACGTTGAGCCGGATGAGCGGCGAGCGGGAGCAGGAACGGCGCAAGGCGGCGATTTGCGCGGTGCTCGGCATGACGGCGATGATCACGTTCCCGGCGATGATCTACCTGACATTCGGGCTGAAATATCCCGTTGCAACGTTCCTTTCGTCGCATTGGCAGGAGGTGCTGCCGTTAATTGCCATCCTCGCGCCCGCAGGCGCGGCGCAGTCGATTGCGGCCTATGCCGGACCGATCCTGCTGGCTCACAACAAGGCCCGACTCCAGTTTTGGGTGAGCACCGCGAACAGCGCCAGCATGATCCTCGCTTTTGTCCTCGCACTCCCCTTCGGGCTCACGGCGGTCGCGGTGGTCTACCTAATCGTGTCGATCCTGGTGTGCGCTCTCATGCTCATGATTGGAGCTCGCAACTGCGCGGTCTCCTATGCTTCGTTGTTCGGTGCCTTGATGCCGGCCACGGTCGCCACGTCGCTCGGCGCATTGTGCGCGCTCGTCGCGACGAAGGGTGATGTCGAAAGCCTGTCGCATTGGCTGATCGCGACGGTCGTCTATGCGCTGATCGTGCTTGGCAGCTATGTGGTATTCAGGCGCCGGATCTGGAACAGTGTGCAGTCGTTGCTTGGTGGGGCGGCTCAACCGATTCAGGCAAATCTTCCCTCGGCAAGTTAGTAGAGATTGGTGGATGTCTTCAGGAGTGGGAATGGGTGCTGAGCCCCAGGCGGGAATTCCGTGGCGCGAGGACCTGTTGGCAAATACCGGCAAGTCCGGTGTCGGAGCTGCCTTCGTCGCCTTGCTCACGAGCCCCGGCTTTGCCGTGATCACGACCTGGCGGATCGCCAAGATGTTGCGCTTCCAGACACGCTGGGGGCATCAGATCACCTGGCTGCTCGTAAGGGCGCTGATGCGGCGAGGCTGCTACATTTCGGTTCTCGCAGAGATCGGTCCAGGACTGATCTTGCCGCATCCGACCGGAGTCGTAGTCGGCGAGGGGGCACGGATCGGTCGGTCCGTGATGCTGTATCACAACGTCACGCTTGGCCGGCGCGCGTGGGATGAGCCGGGTTGCCCGACCATCGGCGACAATGCGGTGGTCTATACCGGTGCCGTGATCGTTGGCCCGATTTCGATTGGCGCAGGAGCAAACGTCGCCGCAAACGCGGTCGTGACGCGTGACGTTCCGCCGCAATCTGTCGCCGCGGGAGCACCCGCGCGCGTCGTGCGCTCGGAAGCTCCGGGCCGGATGCGCGCCTAGAGGACATGGCGCAACCGCGATGTCGGCGGTTGCCGGGCCATTGTGCTTAAACGAGCTGATCGTTTTCCGGAACCAACAGCGGTTCCGTCTCGCTCGTTTGTCGGCCGACTGCGGAAAGCGTCCGGGTTCCGCCGCTCGACCAATGCCGTCGCCGGCCTTGATGCGGCAATGGGCAATTGCGCAAATTCAGGCCGCGCCTCTGACGTCGTGCAAATCAGCCTTGACGGAGATCCGGTCACAATTCTGATTGCTGGCTATGCATAGTTGTGTCGGGAAGCATCTGATCATGCAACGAGGGCCAGCCGATGTCGTCGATCATTACGGATTTTTCGCAGGTCTATCCCTATCTCGCCGGTTCGAAGTTCAACGACAACATCGTCGTGAAGTATCAGGGAGACGGAGACGTCAGATACAGATGCGACGTCCTGGTCGACATCTGTCGGGGAAAGCGGGTCCTGCATGTCGGATGCTGTGACCACCTGCCGCTCATCCGGCGGAAGATCGACAACAAGGATTGGCTCCACGGCCTGATCACGGATTGCTCCGAATATACGGTCGGCGTCGACATCGATGCGGATGCGGTGCGGGAGGCGTCGCAAATTTCCGGGCTCAGCAACATGGTCGCGGGCGACGTGACGTCCGGTCAGAAGATCGAGGCAATATCCGGCCGGCGGTTCGACATCGCCGTGTTCGGCGAAGTCGTCGAGCACATTCCGAATCCGGTCTCCTTCCTGTCGCGCTTCAGGGAGAACTACGGAGACGTCGTCGATCAGATCGTGATTACGGTTCCGAATGCCTTCAGGGGTGGCAACATCAAGGGCATTTTCAAGAACGTCGAGACGATCAACAGCGACCATCGGTTCTTCTTCACACCCTATACCATCGCGAAGGTCGCGATCGACGCCGGCTACGCGCCGGTCGAGGTGAAGATGGCGACGTTCATGCGGGCCGGAAAGCTGAAGACGATGCTGCTGCGGCAGCTCCCGTTGCTGGCCGAGGACATCATCTTCGTCGGTGCGGCCGCATCTTTGCGGCCGCACTAACGTCGTTTCACCTGTCGTCCCAGAAACCCTGTTGGCAGGCGCGCCTGCCAGCAGGGTCTCGTGGCATCAGACGAACAGGAAGTTGCCGTGATCCAGGGTGGCCGAATTTACATTCTTCAGCAGGATGGAATCGGCCGACGTGAGCTGGATCAGCGTGTCGGAGCCCGATTGCGAAATCTGCAGGTGGCTGTAATCGGCCACCAGTGACTTGAGGATTTCGATCGTGTCGTGGTTGGAGGCGGTTCCGGCGTGGAAGCTCTTGATCTGGTCGTCGCCGCCGTCGAACATGATGGTGGTCGTGCCAGGCGCCGCGGAGAAGACGTCGTTGCCACTTCCGCCGTTCAGAGTTAGCCCCGCACTCACGGCCGTGACCGTGTGGGTGCCGTCGTTGTTGAGGATGTCGATCGAGAGCAGCGAGCCGCTGGCATTGTAGCTGTCGTGCTCGACGGCGCCCGGCAGGCCGGAGACCTTGAACTTGAAGATGTCCGAGCTTCCATCGGCGTTGTTGACGGTCTCGGTGGTCTTGACTCCAGTGCTATCGTAGACATCCGTGACCTTGCTGCCGTCCGACTTGAGGACCTGCGTGTAGTCAAGGGTGCCGTCCGCGTGCGAGCGAACGACCGAAGTCACCTTGCCCGAAGCGTCAAGGTGCTGTTGCTCCGTGACGTAGCTCTTGCCCGTGATGTTGTAGGTAGCATTGTCATGGCTGCCGTCAGCGTTGGTGACATATTCCTTGGTCTTGACGCCCGCCGAATAGAGCGTGTTCGAGGACGAACCGTCCTTGTTCTGGACGTAGTCGCTGGTGAGGTTGCCGTTGCTGTCGAACAGCTTCGAATCCTTGAAGCCGTCCGTGTTGACGACGTAGATCGACGACGTCACTCCGTTTGCGTAGTTGGTCGTCGTGACATCGCCGCCCGCGGTCTTGACGACGTGCTGGGTGACGGAGCCGGTCGAATTGTACGTGTCCGTGGTGGTCGAGCCGTCGGTGGCGTTGAGGACCTCGCTCGTCTTGTGGCCGGTGCTGTCATAGACGTCGGTGATCTTGCTGCCGTCGCCGTTGATGACCTGCTTGTATGCGAGGGTGTCATCGGCGTGGAGGCGGGTCAGGGTCGTGAGCGCCCCTGCGGCGGTGGTGTGCTGGATCTCGGTCACATAGTTCTGGCCGGTGATGTTGTAGTAGTAGTTGTCGTGGCTGCCATCGGCATTGATGACATAGACCTTGGTCTTGACGCCCGCCGAATAGACCGTGTTCGAGGACGAGCCGTCCTTGTTCTGGAGGTAGTCGCTGGCGATGACTCCATTGGAGTCGTAGAGCTTCGAGTCCTTGGACCCGTCGGCATTGACGATATAGACCGACTCCAGCAGTGAGCCGTTGTAGTTGGCCGTGGTTACGTCGCCGGAGGCCGCCTGCACGATATGCTGCTTGAGCACGCCTGCCGTGGTGTAGACGTCGGTCGTGGTGGCTGTCGACGTCACGGTGACGACCGTGGTCTTGTGGCCCGTGGAGTCGTACTGGGTCGTGACCTTGCTGCCGTCGCTGTTGATCACCTGCTGATACGCAAGCGAGTCGTCGGCATGAAGGCGGGTCAGGTTGGTGAGTTTATTTGCAGCGTCGGTGTGCTGGATCTCGGTCGTGTAGCTCTGGCCCGTGATGTTGTACGTGTAGTTGTCGTGGCTGCCATCGGCATTGGTGACATAGACCTTGGTCTTGATGCCGGCCGAATAGAGCGTGTTCGAGGATGAGCCGTCCGCTCTCTGGAGCAGGTCGCTGGCGATGATGCCGTTGGAATCGTAGACCTTCGAGTCCTTGGACCCGTCGGCATTGACCACATAGACCGACACCAGCAGCGAGCCGTTGTAGTTGGTCGTTGTCACGTTGCCGGAGGTCGTCTGCACGATATGCTGCTTGAGTACGCCGGCCGTGGTGTAGAGGTCCGTGGTGGTGTCCGACGCAGTTACGGTGATGGCCGAGGTCTTGTGGCCCGTCGAGTCGTACTGGGTCGTGACCTTGCTGCCGTCGCTGTTGAAGACCTGGCTGTAGGCCATCGTGCCGTCGGCATGGGTGCGGCTCACCGACAGCAGCTTGTTGTTCGCGTCAAGATGATCGTGCTCGCTGGTGTAGGACTGGCCGGTGATGTTGTAGTAGTAGTTGTCGTGGCTGCCGTCGGCATTGGTGACGTAGGCCTTGGTCTTGACACCCTCTGAATAGAGCGTGTTCGTGGACGAGCCGTCCTTGTTCTGGACGAGATCCGCGATGAGGTTGCCGCTCGTATCGTAGGTCTTGGTGTCCGTATTGCCGTCCGCCGAGATGCTGACGTCGCGCACCATCTTGCCGCCGCTGTAGGTGACGCTGTCCCACGAGCCGTCGCTATTGACCGTTTCCTTACTGGTGATGACGCCGTTCGTGAAGTTGGACGTGCTCGTCGACAGAAGTTTTGCGGAAGAATCGTAGACTTTGGCTACGCTCCAGGTCGCAGTCGAGTTTGTGACTGAAAACTGGTAGCCGCCCTGGATGGCCGCCAGCGCCTTCGCGTAATGCGAGATCATGTACTGCATGGTCGCCTCCGAGGCGACCGGAAGGACGTGAGTGTCGGTGAGCGTGATGGTCTGAAGCGAGGCCGAGGCGTTCAGATCGGACATCTGCGACACGATATCGGCCGCGGTTCCGCTGACGTCGGTCGCGGCCGGCGGTTCTGCGGAGCCTCCTGTCGGCGCGTCGATCTCGATGATGAGGGGATGATCCGTAATCGGAACCACGATTTGGCTGACGTCGGTGTAGGTTGCGATCGGCGAGGTGCCCTTTAACGGATCGTAAATGCTGATCAGATGGTGGACGCCGCCCAAATTGACAGTCACCGACGTGGTCGGGTTCGCGATCTCGGTGTCGGTCGCGTCGTTCCAGATCTTGGGTTCAGCCCAGACGACCAGCTCATAGGCGCCGTTGCTCTTGCCGAGAACCATGCTGTTCCCGGTCGTCGGCATGTTGTCGAGCGTATAGTTGAGCGAAGCCGTCGGCGTATGGCCGCCCTTGCCGTCGTCGGCCAGGATGGTCGTCAGATTGTGGATCGCGGTGGCGGCGAGCTTCGGGGTTCCATCGCTGTTGAACAGGCCCCAGTGCGATTCAGGGTTGGACGGATCGTTGTCCACCGAGGCGTCGAGCAGCTGATAGAGATAAGTGGTGCTGACGCCGTCCTTGTAGGCATCGACCAGCGTGTTCAGGATCGACTTCGCCTGCACGTTCTCGTTGGCGCCAATATAAGGTGTGTCGCTCTTGGTGGTGTAGCCGGTCTCGGTGATCACGACCGGATCGCTGCCCGCGACCGACTTGGCGTTGCCGAGCAATTCCTGGAGAGCGGCCCCGGGGGTCAGGCTTGTGCTGACATAGGCGTGGGAGTTGGCGTAGTCGGTCGATCCCGACAGGTCTCCGAGCTTTCCATAATCTGTAGAGTCGTTATAGCCCAACGACAGGTTGTAAACCGAAATCTTGCCGAGTGTGGCGTCGCCCTTGATGGCGCTGTAGTAGGCGGCCTGGAACTGCGCTGCGGCCGAGATGCTCGAACTGCCGTTGTAGCTGAACGAATAGAGGTTAACCTCGTTGAGGCCCTCCAAAGCGACGACGCTGCCGGGATGGCTGGTCGCGAACGCCTTGACCGAATCCAGATAGGCTTGGAGCGCGGATGTGCCGCCGGCCGGAACGCTCGAGGGAACCACGAGGTCGAACGTGTAACCGTCTTTCGCGAGGCCATCGATGATCGGTTGCGCTGATGGACTCGACGCGAGCCCGTCACGCAGCTTCGTGACGCCGAGATATTTGAGATCGTCCTCTACGAGGGCGAGGTTGTTGTAGGCACCCCACGAATAGCCAACGTGGGTATTGACGCCGATGGAACTAATGAAGGTGCTCGCCGACAGGATCGTCTGATCAGGTGATGCGGTAGTCATCGGTATTTCTAAAGCCTTTTCTGGATCGCGAGAGTTCGTTGCGCTTGTGTCTGTCGTATCGGCCAATCTCTGTTTTTCGAGTTGGTGAGATCAGTAAAAATGGAGGCACCCCGAGAATTCCTGGCCGAAGTGTTCTGCACGACGTCGACCCGCGTACGAATCACTGGTTGGACTAGTCTTGATCTCTGAATCATCACGCCAATGTGCTGTCAGCGTGACGTCGGCATGGCGATGCAACGACGATGTTCGATCGATCTTGTGCTGGTGCCCAATCGCAACGCATCTGCTCGCCGCGCAAGCAGATGCGCGATTGCGTCAAGCGCCATCAAGGCTATGGCCAGAGCAGATCGAATTGCCTAGAAGCGAGGGACCGTAAAAACACGGATCGAACTTTGAATGTGACAATCGTTCCGGCGTGGAGCGCCCGAGCGGAGTCTTCCGAGAGATATCCAAAGCAGTCGAGGATTCATGAAGTGCATCCGACGGAACTTTCTACGTGGACTCTGTGTGCTCCTCTCGCTTGCCGCGGTGTTCGTGTCGGTGTCGTCACCTGCCGAGGCACTCGAGTGGGGCGTGAGCAGCCCCTCGTCGATGCGGCAGGACCCCGAGCCCGTCTTTCGCGTCATGAAGGAGCGTGGCTTCAAGGTGCTCAGGATCGGGGTCAATCTGACCAAGGACACCGAGCAGACCGAAGGTCCGATGCTGGCGAACGCCGTCCGGCTGGCGAAAACCTACGGAATAAAGCTGCAACCGGTCTTCGGCTTTCCCTTCCGCTGGGGCGACCGCACCGATAGCGGCCGGTATCCCGCCGGAGATCGTGAGGCCTTGTATCAGCAGGGATACAATCGGACCTACGACTTCGTGCGGCAATTCAAGAACGACATCGGTCAATGGGAACTGGAGAACGAGATCAACCTCGTTGCGCGCGGCGGGGACAACAAGCGTCTCTTCGGAAGCGGAATGACCGCCGCGGAGTTCGAGATGCCGGCCATGGAGGATTGGGCCGCCGTTCTGCGCGGGGCGTCCGATGCGATCGACCGGGTCAACCAGGAGAGCGGACTGCACCTGAAAAAGATAGTGAACACGACGTCCACCATGTTCGGCTTTCTCGATTTCATGGAGTCGCGCGGCGTTCACTACGACATGATTTCCTATCACTACTATGAAGTGCTGGGACAGAGCCCGCATAGCGCCTGGAACGGCCGGAACCCGCGCTTCGATCTGTTCAAGAAGCTCGCCTCCTATCGCCGGCACGTCGTCTTCAACGAGGTCAATTGTGGCGAGATCTACAAGCCTGATTACGGCAACGCGCCCGGCGATGCTGCAACCGAGCGTTGTCTGCAGAATTTGAATAGCATGCTGACTGCGATCAGGGACCAGAAGGACGTTGTGATCGATAGCGTCAGCTTCTACGAAATCGTTGATGAGCCCGGCAAGAAGCCTCCGGAGAACCGCTTCGGCTTGATGTACGACCTGAACCGCCCGAAAGTCGCGCTCTATCTCGTGTCGCGATTTGCCGGGGGCAAGCTCAGCCCGGTGGAAGCCGCCGAGCTCCAGAAAAGAGGCTTCTGAAGCCGCTGTTCGTTTGCGCCGGGCGGAGTGTCGTAGATCCGCAACCTCAATGTGTTACGCGCGCAACGATGTTGCGGGCAAAGCGCTGGCACGGCACGCAATTTGCCGCTAAGCACGGACCGTTGGAAGTGTCGTCGATTGAACGGAGGAAGGCCATTCCCATCAAGGATTCCGCGTCGGGTGCCCCGAATGTCATGTTTCTGGTCGAGGTAGTGAATTGCAATGACGGGATTGCCTCCTATTGCGAGACCTTGGCCACGGGCTTGCATGCCCGGGGGCGTGCAGATCCACCTGGTCTCCGGCATCGTACGGTCGGATGAGAAATCCGAATACAAGCGCCAGAAGCTGGCCGCGGCCGTCAAGGAATGGCACGTCGTTCCCGGACTTCGGAAGCTGCCTTCGCTGTCGATCTTCATGCGGCTTCTGAAGCTGATCCGCGAGAACGACATCACCGTGATCAACGTCCACGGGCTGGGCATGCTGATGTGGGGCAGGCTGCTCTCGCTGCTGACCGGTGCACGTTGTGTCGCCACCTATCATCCCTCGGTGCTGGGGAACATTGAGAAGGTGCAGAACGCGCCGCAATCGACCTTCAGCCCGATCCAGATCCTGTTCTTCAACCTTTTCTTTCCGCACACCCTCATCCTGATGTCGGAGGAGTCGCTCCGGCATCTCCGCCGCTATGTGCTGTTCGGCAAGAATCGGATCGCCAAGGTCTATGGCGGCGTCGATACCGTGCATTTCCGTCCGCCGTCGGATGCCGAGCGCCGCGATGCGCGCGCGAAATTCGGCGTCGCCGAGGGTGAGTTCATGTGCCTGCTCGCCGCCCGCCTCGCATGGGTGAAGGGACATGATCTTCTCATCAAGGCTGCGCGCAAGATTCGCGCCAGTGGCAGTCCTTCGCCCATCGACATCAAGTGCTATTTCGTCGGCAGCGGCGGAGCCGAGCGCGAGATGGAAATCAAGTCGTTTGCCTTTGCCGGCGAGAAGGACAAGGACACATTCAAGTTCCTCGGGTTCATGGGCGACGTCCGTGAAATTCTCTGGGCCGCCGACGTATTCGCGCTTCCGAGCCGGTTCGAGGGATTCCCGCTCGGCGTTGCCGAAGCCATGGCGACCGGACTGGTCCCAGTCCGGACCCCGGCGGGAGGCGCGTCAGACCAGATCATCCAGGGACAGACGGGCTTCATCGTGCCGTTCGAGGACGTCGATGCGCTTGTAAGAGCGCTCGAGAAATTGGCCGATCCCGCTGTGCGCGCCGCGCTGTCGCGCAATGCCCTTGCGCGCGCCCAGCAATATTTCGGTGTCGGACCGATGGTCGACGAGACCCTCAGGATCTACGGTTTGACCGGAGATCCCAGCGGAAATCCGCTGGCTCATCCAATGAAGGCCTAGTTCGAGCCGCGTGCCGAGGCCAGCAGATCGCCTCGCCACGTCACGAGGACGACGGCGAGGCCCGCAAAGGCGATCTTTCCGGCAAGCCAGAGCAGGGAGGCCGACGGGGCTGCCGCGAGCAAGGCGATCGCGGCTGCCGCGACGGTCGCTTCCGCGATCAGCAGCACTCGCGGCGTAGCCCGGAACCGGACCAGCGGGCCGCTGGCGAAGAGGATGATGAGTGCGGTGGCCAATGCCGCGCTCGCGATCTGTCCGGCGACCGATATGTGCAGCAACGCTCCGATCGAGGACGCTGCCGACACAAGCACGAGCTGGCACGCCGCAACGACCACCAGCCGAGTGGCCGATTTCGTCAGATGCGGCACGACGGCGAGCGTGGCCTGAAGGTGGGTGTGGAGGAAGTAGAAGACCGCCGCGACCGGCGCCGCGCTGAGAAAATCGACCAGCAGATCGGCCGGCACGAACAGGTGCGCCGAGTCGGGAAGAAGGCCTATCAGTCCGCCCAGCATCACGATCGTCGCGCAGAGGATGAATTCGAGCATTTGGGCGGTCGCGCGCCGTGCTTCTCCGTCGACGCCGCGCTCGAACTGCACGACGACATTGGGATAGCAGACGGTATGAATGGCGGCCACCAGAACGGAGAACGGGCGTTGCAGAAGGTCGATCGCCATCGAGAAGCCGGCGGCTCCCGTCGACGCCCGCCCGAGCGTGGCGATCACGATCAGGCGCAGCGTGACGGGAACGGAGAGATGAATGACGGAGGCTGCCGCGGCCATGGCGCCGTATCGGCAAAAATTGCCCCAATCCCTCAGCATGGCGTGTCGCGACGCTCGCCGTAGCGGGGCTCGATGCACCGTCAGGCTGAAGAGAAGCACCGCGCCATAGCCTGCGGCGATGCCGCACAGCGTCGCCGCCGCCGTGCCGTAGAGCAGGGCACCCGCGACGGCGCTCGCCGGAAGCACGCTGGCGCGCAGGATCAGGAGGGCGGATGCGGTCCCCAGCCGATCGGACACGCGGACGATCATGAAGTAGAGGTCGGTGGCGCCTTGCAGCACGGCCATCGCCAGGGCGAGGGCGACGACGCTTGTCTCGAGCGGGCCCACGAGTCCTGCGACGCCACCGACGACCACCAGAATCAGCGCGCTGAGCAGTCCTGCGGTGAGGAGCGAGAACCGCAGACGAGCGGCCTCTTCCCCGGATGCGGCGGCGAGGAAGCGAACGCCGGCCAGCTGCAGCCATTCGAATACGAAGACGCAGGCCAACTGGCTCGTGGCCAGCGCCAGCGAAAACGAGGTGTACTGGGCCGGCGAGAGGATATGGCTGACGGCGAAGATCAGAATGATCGCGGATGTACTCTGGTAGATGTAGCTGCCGAATGCGAGCAGGCTGATCATTTCTGACGACGCGTGAGAGAAAATATGGCGGGATGGTTGAGGGCCGTCGGCGGCATCTGCGTCCGCTTCGGCTACGCGCGAGGCTTGCTGCGGCTGCGCATGATCTGGTCGAAGACATTGCGGTAGCCGGTGACTACGTCGTCAAAGGTCCATTTGTTGATGCCCGACTTCAATCGTGCGCTCATCTCCACGATTTGCTGGGGAGCTTCGATGATTGCCGAAATGCTCTTGGCGATCGAGGTCGGATCGGGGGACGTCAACCAGCCGGTCACGCCTGGCTCGATGGCCTCCTGGATGCCGCCGAAGGGAGTGCCGAGCAGGGGCTTGCAGGCGGCTTGCGCATCGGCGACGACGAGCGGGCTTGGATCTTCCCAGACTGACGGCACGACCACGACGTTCACCTGTTCGTAAAACTGCCTGGGCTGCACGAAGCCGAGAAACTCGATCCGTGCATTGGGGGCGAGCGCCTTGATGTGCTTGCGCTGGCCCTCGGATGCATGACCCGCGATGACGAGCCGGATTCGATCGGGCGGGATCGTCGCGACGGCGCGCACAAGATTGTAGATGCCCTTCTCTTCGGTCAGTCGCCCGATGAATCCCAACGTGATGGTGCCGTCGGCCATGCTCGTCTCTTCGCTTCCGACGTCGGCTGTCGAGGCGTTTCGAATGACGATCTTCAGCGGCGTCTGCGTGAAGAGGCCAAGCTTGGTATGGATGTCGAGAATGCGATGGCTGACGCCGACGACGGCGTCCAGATGTCGCGTCGCCCCGCGGCGGCGAAAAGTCAGGAGCTGACAGCTCATGCAGCTTGTCTCGCAGGAATGTCCGTCCGAGAAGCGCGAGCAGCGGGGGCAGGTGAGATAGTAGTCGTGAAGCGTATGCAGGACGGGAATGCCCAGTTCTGCCGCGGTTCGCCATACCGCGGTCGTCAGGCCGGAGAGGTTGTTGGAGTGCAGGATATCAGGCCTGAAGGCCTTGATCCGCGCCGCGACGATCTCCGACGTCTGCTGCCAGTCTTCGATCGCATGCCAAATGCCGCGCACGGGCGCGCCGTGATGCTTGGCGAAGGGGAAATAGATGTTGTGCACCGGCGCCGAATATACGTCGATGCCGTTGCAGGTCTCCATCTGCTGGTTCGGTACGGATGCGGCACGTATCACTTCCACGCTGTCGTTCTGCCCGACCAGGGTCTCGGCGAGGCGGCGGACGAAAATTTCCGCGCCGCCGACCACTTTCGGAGCCAGCGGCGTCGGATAGAGGGATGACGTGACAAGGATCTTCATCGAAAAGGTCTGTCCAGCTACCTGCCAAATGGCTTTCCTGAAATCTCCGTTTCGGCCTATCGCCGGTTGGTTCGACTGTTATCCAAATAGACGTCCAAATATTGTCCTGTGACTGAATCGGCAGAGAACTTCTCGGCAAAACCGGGCTGTGGAGGCCGGGCGATTTTCCAGCGCGGTCTCTCGTTGACGGCCTTCAGCATCAGTTCTCCCAGTCGCTTGTGATCGTTGGGCTCGTAGGACCCAACCATGTTGGAAAACCCCGCGATCTCGGGAATCCCTCCCGCTGTGGAACAAATAGTCGCCCGGCCCGCGTTGATGCTTTCGATCAACGTTCGCGGCAGCGGCTCCGGCCAGACTGAACTCACCAGGCAGACGTCGATGCGGGCATAAAATTCGTCGGCCTTGGCAAAGCCAAGCCATTCGACGTTTCCTTTGCTGCGGCTCTTTAGCCCCCGCACGTAGTCCTCTAGCCCCTTTCCGGCAATTTTCAGCTGCCAGCCCTCGGCGGGAAGCTGCTCGGCGGCCTTTAGAACTACTTCGATACCTTTTTCGGCCTCGAGCCTGCCGATGAACCCGAATATCAGATCATCCGAGCTCGAAGCCGGTGACGGCACCACGGAGCTCGGATCGGCGATGTTGAAGATGACGCGGCGGCTGTCGGTGCCGGGGAAATAATTCAGCTTGGTGTGCTGGTCGAGCACGAACTGGCTGTTCGAGACCACCGCATCGACCATGCGCGAGGCCAGCAAATAGGGTGACGTCATGGCCGCGCAGACGGTGCAGCGCTTCGCGCATGTTGCATCCCCCCCGAAATAGCGTCGAGCGTTTGCAGAGCAGGGAATAGTCGCGCAGCGTATGCACAATCCTGATGTTGCGCCGCTTGGCTTCCGACCACAGCGAGACCGAGAATCCTGTGAGGTTGTTGGTGTGAATGACGTCCGGCTTCTCGATGTCGAGAATTTCGGCGAACCGCGCCGCCGACTTACGATTCCAGGTGTCCTGGAGATGCCACTTCAGGCGCTGGACAGAGGACGGCTTCCTGTCGTTGCCGAACGGCCAGTAGTCGTTGTCCAGCGGCACCCGGTACACGCGCACGCCCTTGACCACGTCCACCGTTCGATTCTGCTTGTTCTGAAGGCAGACTACGGAAACCTGGTGGCCCCGCTGAACGAAGGCCTCTGCAAGCAGCGACACAGACACTTCGGCGCCGCCGATGATCTCAGGCGGATAGAGCGTGTTAACGATCAGTATTTTCAAGGGTAGCCCCGGATTCAGCAGTCCGCCGCAGCGTCAGTTCGATGACCGAATCTCGAGATCCGGCGCGGCCGAGCCCTTGACGCTGACAAGCAACGGCGTTGTCGATAGCGCGGTCCAGGCGCCAGATGCAGGGCCCGACGCTTGCTGACACACATAGCCGATCTCGGCATTCGGTACCGTATTTTTTAATCGAACCTCGAAGCGCCTTGTCGGATTCTCCGACCAAAGCGCCACTTTCGTTTCTGATCCGCTTTCGCTGCGGATCTGGACGACGCCCGGCACCGGTGTGGTTCGTGTTGCCTTGAGACTCGTGCGGATGAAGGCCCAACTCTCGCGAACGGAACACACCGCTGGCTTCGGCAAATTGTCGAAACGATAAATGCCGAAATTGTCCTCAAGTTCGCCGGGCTTCGTCCCGCTGTCCTTCAGCTCGTAGAGCCATATCCCCTTGAGCCAGGGACCTGCGGTCGATGCCCAGAGGATGATCTGCGCCATGTTGTCGGCGGAGAGTTGCTCGTTCACGCCACATTTCGCGCTTGGGGTCGGCCAGCCCGTTTCGGTCAGATAGATCGGATAGTTGGGATTGCCGGTCGCCTGTGCGACGCGTTGATGAAAGTTCTCCAATCGCGCAATCGCCTCCGTCGCGGTGCGCCCAGTCGGCGATAGGCAATGGTTGTAGATGTGGATGGACATGCCGTCTGCGATGCGAAGCAGATCGGTCTTCAGCAGCGCGTCGGTCCATTTCCAGCCCGGATCGTCGCCGAGCGCACCCACCACGAAGGGCGCTGAAGGCGCCGCCTGCTTGATTGCAGGCTGCACCCACCGGGCAAGCGTTACGTAATTCTCGAGGGTGAATAGCGGCTCGGCGCGCGCTCGGAGGTTGTACTCGTTCCACAGCTCGAAAATCGGCTGACGTGCCGCGACCGCTTGTGCGGCCGCCGCAGCGTAGGTGACGAATCTCTGGCGCGCTTCGTCGGTCGTCGGCGGATCGGAGTTCGGGACGAGGTGATGGCCGGTCCCGAGAATGAGCAGTGGGATTCCGACGCCAGACGTGATTTGGGTCTCAAGGCGGCCATTCAGGGCGTTGAAGCCGAGCTGTTTGCCGGGCAGCTCGAAATCCGACCAGGGAAGGTCGTCCCGGAATGAAGTGACCCCGAGCTCCTTCATCTGCTTGATGGAAGTCGCAGGCACGTAGCCGCGAGTGCTGGTGACGCCCCCAAAACCCTGGTGCGTGCCGACGCCCAGCAGGAAGCGTTGATCGAGTGGCTGCGCATTCTGCGCGTTCGCAGAGTGCGAGAGGCTAGCCGCGGCGCAGAGCCCGCACATCAGCATCCGGAAACGACGCAATGCGCGTTTCCCCTTTTGCTCGCTCACCTCGTGTCCACTCCTGCTCGCGTCAACTCGAAAAGGCTAGTCCTCCTCTGTGGCCCGAATAGGGTGAGGTGGCCTTGTCTGCGCGTCCCTCACGCAACGCGCCGAGTTGGGCTATTTGGAGTTCACGATCACCGTGCTGATATTGTCGGCATTGGCGGTTGCCGCGTTCAGCGGGAGCATGAGCTTGATGAATTCGGTCGACGGCGATTCCGCCACCGAAATCACGTCATGATCGCGCATCCTGAACGTATCCGCCTGGAACCAGCCGTCGGGCTTGCTCATGTCGAACTTGTAGACGGCGGGGACCGTTTGGGTCGGGAACTGGGATACGGCGATGCCGATCCGCTCGAGCAGCGGCTTCGGCTCGAAACGGTAGACGTAGATGGATTTCGAGTCGGCACGGGCGCCGTCGAGACCACCCGCTTTTGCGATGGCTTCAGCCAGCGACATATTGTCGTTCTCGAACGTGAAGCGACGGTTGTTGGTGCCGCCGATCGACCCCGGAGACGGCGTCGAACCGAAGACCATATAGACGCGCGGAATGCGGGTCAGGAAGACGACGTCACCCGGCGCGAGCAGCACGTCCTCGCCAGGGTGGTGCACCACAGTCGACATCGACTCGTTGTAGGTGCGGCCGTTCCGCTTGATCGTGATCGTGCTCTCGTAGGAGGGATATTTCGGGCCGCCGGCGCGTGCGATCGCGCTCATCAGGCGAATGCCGCCGGGGTCGACCGGGAAGCGGAGTGGCGAGTTGACTTCGCCGAGCACGCTGATCTGGTTGCCGCGCTGTTCGGCGACGCTCACCACGGCCTGCGGGTCGATGGCGCGGTCCTTGAGGCGTTCGCGGATGATGTTCGAAACGGCGCGCGGCGTCAGCCCCGCGACCTTGATCGACCCGGCGTAGGGAATGTTGATGTTGCCGGACTGGTCGACCTGCTGCCGCGGAATGTCCACGAAGTTGCCCGGCCTCACGCTTGCTTCTCTCGGAATGAAAAGGCCGCCCGCCTGCGCTTCGTAGACGGTCACGGTGACGATGTCGCCGATGCCGATCGTGATGTCGCGATAATTGCCGCCGGGAAGGCGGGAGAACACAATTCCGGAAGAGTCCGTGAATGCGTTGGTCGCCTGGAGGATTGCCGGATTGACCGGCATCAGCGCATAGGCGAGGGGCGCGCTTGGCTCGGTGACGAGTGCAGCGTTCGTGTGTGTGGATGCGGCATCCGGAGAGTCTAACGGAATGAAGCTACCGCAACCCGTTAAGGAGATGCTGATCGCCGTGACGGCCAGGATTCGGCTAATACCGAAATCGAAATCAAAACGCTCGGTCTTAGCCACCGCCATTCCCTCGTACTCACGCAAACTCGGAATCACCGTACCAATCATCGTGCTGCTGAGTCACTGCTGCGTCTTCAACTTTGAGGTAAAGCACTTGTGGCTGTGACCTTATTGCAACTTGTGAACTTGGAACACGCAAGCAGCACGGTTCAAAATTCGTGCGGAGCCTTCTAATTCATATGCAGCTTGCAAGTTAGACACGGAGGTGTCGGATCGATGTCACGATTGAGATCGTTTGCGATCTCATAGGTGACATGCGGCGAAGCTGCACGCATCGAGACAGGAACAGCGTGAGACATGCTGCAGTAAAACGTCAAATGTTGGGGATGCGTCTGCGGTTACTCTGCGTTGTTATCTCGCCAATTCTTGCGCCGAAACGCATCTCCGGCGAGATTGCGAATCGATGCGTTCCGACCTCTCCCTACGGGCGAGGTGATCTGAGTTCCGGGCTCCCGTCGATTCAACCAAAACTCATTACGCTTTAGTTTGTGGGTCAAACAATTGGGGAAGGCGAAGACAATGCTGCAGACCGGACCACTGCTGTTCGCGGGCGGCTTCCTCAGCTGCGCGATGATCGTGGCGTCCGCGATTGCGTGGTCATTCTCCGACAACCGGGTGACCGACGGAGAGTTCGCCCAGCGCGATGCCCGCCGGACGGCCTGATCGGCTGCTCGCTACGATCGCAGATTGTTCGAGAAATCGGATTGCAGCTTCGTCTGCAGGCTGGAGTCGCTCGCGCGCGTGTGCAGGACGTCGACATACACCTGACTGAGGGTGCGGTGCGTCTGCTCGATGTCGTAGAGGCGGGTGAAGCGCTCATATCCGGCCAGGCCGACCGCAGCCAGGTCAAGCCTGGTCGCGCGTAGAAAACCTTCGACCAGCTTCTCGGACGAGATCTCGTCGCACAGTACGCCCGTCGCATTGTCTTCGACGATTTCCGGCAGCGCGCCGATGCGGAAGGCGATGATCGGCTTGGCCGCCCGCATCGCCTCGATTGCGACCAGGCCAAACGCCTCCCAGCGTGACGGGATAGCGACCATGTCGGCCTGGTCGAGCTCTGCCTCGATCTGGTTGCGGTTCATCCAGCCCAGCAGCGAGACGTTGGCCGGCAAGTCGCTTCTGCGAAATTTGCTGACGACAGAGGCGCCGATGAGGCGCACATCGAGCTTGTCTCCGAGCGCGCGGGCCGCCTCGATGAGGAGATCATATCCCTTCTGGCGGTCGAGGCGTCCAATGAAGAGCACCTTGATCTTTTCCGACCGCCAAGGCTCTGCGCGTTTGTCGAGCACGGGACGCCGTTTGGAAATCCCGTTGTGCACGAGGGCGAGGCGATTCGCCGCGATTCCCGCCTGCATGGCATCGGCCCGCTCGCTTTCCGAGATGCACACGATGCGATGGGTGAACTTCGACAGCATGAGCTCGGCGAACTTCGTGACCTCGCGGCTGAGGCGGCCGGTCTCGCGGCCGAAAGCCCATCCGTGCGGGCAATAGACGATGCG
Source organism: Bradyrhizobium sp. AS23.2 (assembly GCF_001908185.1). Taxonomy (GTDB): domain Bacteria; phylum Pseudomonadota; class Alphaproteobacteria; order Rhizobiales; family Xanthobacteraceae; genus Bradyrhizobium. Next base: position 3,219 of record NZ_LGHM01000010.1, on the reverse strand, counting down.
CGAACGTCGATAGGTCAGCCAGAGCGCCGGGCGCACCACGAGCCCGGCGAACGACGAGTGCAGGTGGATGATGTCCGGCTCAAGCTGCCGGACTGCACGCATTGTCGCAAACAGCATACGAAACAGGCCGACCGCGTTGCGGCCGTCGCGCGGAAACGTGGTGACTGCATCGTCATCGATGTTCACCAGATCGCCGCGATGGTCGGACGGAACTATGTAGTTGACATTTCCGCGCCCGAAGCTCGCGCACTGATGCGGATGAAGCTCGTTCAGATAGGTCGCGATGCCGCCTCTGACCGTTTCGGCAACATGTAGAACTTTCAGGCCGTTGGACAACGGTCATTCCTTCCTTGTCTTGCAGGCGCCAGATATTGCAGACGAACCGTCTAGCGCCTCTAAGCAGCAAGATTTGGGCCGCATCATCGTGTCGGACGGCCGGATGTGGTTTGGGGAGCGGGTTTGGCGAGGAATTCGAGCATGGCTGCGGCCGACTTGGCCCAGGAATATGTCACCAGTCGCTGTTGCTGCTTCTGGTGTTCCGCCGGCGAAATCCTGCCTAGTGCAATTCTTTCGTGCATTCGAGCCGACAACTCGCCTGCGTTGAGCGGATCGAAGTAGACGGCGGCGTCGTCGCAGGTCTCGCGCACCGCCGCGGCGGAACTCGCGATGACCGGACAGGCAAAGAACATCGCTTCGAGCGGAGGCACGCCGAACCCTTCGTACAGACTCGGAAACACGAAGGCCGCAGCCCGCGAGAACAGCGCGGCGATCTCCTCGTCCTTCAGGCGCCCGGCGATGACGACACCGGATCTCGACTCAGTGGCGCCGCCGCCAAAGACCTTGCTGTTGTCGCCTCCGACCACGACCAGCGGAAAATCAGCGCGGCCAAGCCGCTCGGCCGCGCGAACGGCGGTCTCGACATTCTTGTTCTTCGACATGGAGCCGACGAAGAGGAAGAACTGGTGGGGCGCAAGATGCAGCTTCTCGATGATTGAAAAGTCCGGATCGACGGTCGCGAAGTGTTCCGCGCTGTTCGGAATGACGGGAATCGACGCAGGATCCAGCGACAGCGCATCGGCAAGTTCGTTGCGCGAAAACGAGGAAACTGTTGCGATCGTTGCGGTGCGTGCCAGCAAATGGCCAAGCGCCCGATGCAGGGCGAGGTAACGCCAGCTGAAAAAGTCCGGCCGTCTGAAAACTTGCGCGTCGTGAATGACGACCAGATGGTCGCGATGAAGCACGGGGCCGGAATTGGCGAGGCTGACGAGACGCGTGCCGGCTGCCGCGCGCGCCAGATCAACCTGGTCCCACGCGTGCCCCTGCAACGATCCGACCTGTTTTACGTTGATGCGCCGAAGACCAGCGAGCGTCCGCGCATTCGGCGGCGCTAGGATCTGCCATTCCGCATCCAGAAGTTGCCGCGGAGCATCTCCGCTCGCGAGCAAGCGGTCCATCGCCTTGACGATTTCGGCGGCGTAGCGTTGCACGCCAGTTAGCGACTGTGACAGGAACCTGCCGTTGATGGAAAGTTTCAAAGCCGGTCTATTTCTTTGCAGGTTCTGGCGGGCGTCCTACGCGAACAATGCCTCTGAGCATCCGCGCCGGAGATACGTTTCATGACGTTTAGCACGTGCGGCGCTATCGTCCGAGCACGTTCGCAGGCGGATAGCATGCGATTGTGCATGGCGCCATCATGTTTCCTACACATTTCGATGTGCTTACGTGAACTGTTTGGTTCGCTTACGCGAACCGTTTGGTTTGATGATTGTCGTGATCGTCAAAACCTTGCCTCTCATGTTTTGGTCTGGCATTGCTTGGCGGAATGAACGAGATGACAACCTTGCGACCAGTGATCGTTACCGGCGCTGCCGGCTTTATCGGAATGCACGTTTGTGAGCGGCTGTTGGCACGTGGCGAGCAGGTCGTTGGAATTGATGCGTTCACGCCGTATTACGATCCGGCGCTGAAACGCGCGCGCCTTGAAACGCTCAAGCACCGCCCCGGGTTCTCCTTCTACGAGATCGACCTCGCAGACTTCGCCGCGGTGACGCGCGTTTTCGATGAGGTCTCGCCCGATCGCGTCGTCCATCTGGCGGCCCAGCCCGGCGTGCGGGCCTCGATCGACGATCCCATCACCAGCATTCGAGCCAATTGTGACGGCTTTGTTACGGTGCTCGAGGCCGGCCGGCGTCAAGGCCTGGCGCATCTCGTCTACGCCTCGTCGAGCTCCGTGTACGGCGCCAACCGCACCTTGCCGTATTCGACCGAGCATTCGGTGAACCATCCGGTCAGCCTTTATGCGGCGAGCAAGAAGGCCAACGAACTGATGGCGCACACGTTCGCGCACGTTCACGGGCTGCCGGTTACCGGTCTTCGCTTCTTCACCGTCTACGGTCCGTGGGGCCGGCCCGACATGGCCGCCTATCTGTTCACACGCGCCATCTTCGCGAATGAGCCGATTAAGATTTTCAATGATGGCAACATGTGGCGCGACTTCACCTATGTCGACGACATCGTCGAGGGTGTGGTCCGCACGCTCGATCGGCCCGCGACACCAAATCCTGCGTGGAATGCCGAGCAGCCGGAATGCTCGACGAGCTATGCGCCGTATCGCGTCTACAACATCGGCAACAACAGGTCGGTCAACCTGATCGAATTCGTCGAGACGCTGGAGAAGATCATCGGCAAGCCGGCAATCCGCAAGCTTATGCCGATGCAGGCCGGCGACGTTCTGGAGACGCGCGCCGACATTTCCGCCCTCCAGCGCGACGTCGGTTTCGCGCCTTCGACGCCGCTCGCGGAGGGCCTCGGCCGCTTCGTCGAATGGTATCGAAAGTACCACGGCGTGTGATCGCGCGATCGACGACACGCGTGTCGTCCGGAAGGCCTGGCTCGTGTGCTTTCGGTGCGCAGTAACTTGCCCTAATGTTGGGCGCGCGGTCGGATACAGAAATGGTCTAGGGTGTTCGGTGGAACATCCGCCTTTAACGGAAAGAGTTTTTCATGCGAATCGCGATGATCGGCACGGGCTATGTGGGACTGGTGTCCGGAGCCTGCTTTGCGGATTTCGGTCACGACGTCACCTGCGTCGACAAGGACGAGAAGAAGATCGCAGCGCTTCATCGCGGCGAGATCCCGATCTATGAGCCCGGCCTCGACGAGCTGGTCGCAACCAACGTCAAGGCCAAGCGGCTCGACTTCACCACCGACCTGTCCAAG
>NZ_LGHM01000001.1 GCF_001908185.1 Bradyrhizobium sp. AS23.2 | reverse complement strand
CCGGCGCGCGGCAGGGGAGGCCGCTGCGTGTCGTAGCGCCGCAGCGCGGGCTTGCCAGCATCGGGCCGATGTTGCGGGCGTAGCTGGCGGTCATGCCCGCACGCCTGGTGTGGCCTCGACCTGTTTTTGCTCGTTTTGACGGGCAACGGGCGCAAGGGTTGTCCCAGCATGCATCGTCGTGCCCGCTGCATTTGTCTCCGCAACGATCATGCTTGCATGCTGCGCGACATTGCCCGCGATCGCCTCACCCCCGTCCAGCGCTGGCACGCTCTGCACCGTGATCGCCCGCTCGCCGTTGTTGCGGTAGCGGCCGAGCGCCTCCACTTGGGCCGGGAAGATGCGCGCGAGCTTGGCTAACGCGCGCGAGGCGCTGTCCTGGCTGGCGAGGTCGCCGGCGCAGGCGAGGTGATGAGCGCATCGCATAGCGGTGACGTGAACGCACACCATCTGTGCCGCCAGCATGGCCTCGATGGAATCGCGCGGCGCGATGCTCTTCATCATCGAGATCATGAAGGCGAGGTTGGCTTCATCGGGCCTTTGCCCGATCGCGCTGGCCTTCACCAACTGCTTTAGGATGCCATGCAGCGCGTCGCGGTCGACGGCGCCGAGTGCGTCGGCCAGCAGCCGTTCGCCGGCTTGCGGGTCGGGATGGTCGATCGCAATTCGCCGCTTGTAGAGCTTGATGCGCGGGCTCGTGGCGGGGGCGCTGCGGTCGTTTGTCGCAATCGGCGAGATACCCCGGCGTTTCGGAGATGTCGTCATGTCGATGTTCCTGTGCAGTTGCAGGCGCAGGCGTGGGCTCGCGGCGCGAGGCCGCTCGCTCGCTGCGCGCGGATGCGATTTTTGAGATGTCGATGAGTGGCTTACGCGCAATCGCGCCGAAGCAGCCCTGGCCAGGCTGGCGTGAACATTCACGATTGTTGCGATGATGCCATCCTGCCGGTGTTTTGCCCGACGAGTCAAATGACTTTACGGGTGTGCAAGTCCTTGTTCTCTCAAGCGTCGGCTACTTTACATGGGGTTGTTTTCGCGTTTTTTGTTTGGGAGGCTGCCGCTTGCCATCAAGTCTGACGGACACCGCTACGAGCGCGAGCGCGACGTCACAGCCACAGGATTTGCTTGCGATAGCCGAGATCGTTCAGCAGCGGCGCCGCCGGTCCCTGGTGGAACACGGCGCCGCGCTCAAGCGCAAAGACGCGGTCGGCGAGCGCGAGCACGAGGTCGAGATTGTGCTCGACGATGACGATCGACATGTGGCGGCGAAGCTGGTCGAACACCTTGAAGAGTTCGAGCGTCACGGCCGGTGCGAGGCCTTCGAAGGGCTCGTCGAGCAGCAGGAGGCGCACATTGCCCGACATCGCGCGGGCGACCGCGACCATCTGTTGCTCGCCGCCGGAGAGATAGTCAGCTGCGATGGTCATGCGCTCCTTCAGGCGCGGGAAGTAGTGCAGGATCTGCTCCTCGTCCCAGACAACGCCGTCGCTGCTGTCGGTCTTGCGCGCCAGGCGCCCGAGCGCGAGGTTTTCGCGCACCGTCATGCCGGCGAACAGCCCGCGGCCCTGCGGCACGTAGCCGACACCGCGCCGCGCGATGTCGGGGGCAGGGAGACGTGCGATGTCGGTGCCGCGGTAATCGATGGTTCCTGAGGCCGCCGGCACGAGGCCGGCGATGGTCTTGAGCATTGTCGATTTGCCGGCGCCGTTGCGCCCGAGCAGCGCGACGATCTCGCCTTCGCGCACGTCGAGCGCGGCGTCGTTGAGGATGTGGCTCTTGCCGTAGAACGTGTTGACCTGGTCGAGACGCAGTACGGTCTCGCGTTCGCCGGACGCATCATTGCTGCGCCGGTGCTTGACGGCGGGAATGCCCTTGCCGGTGTAGATCTCCTGCACGCGCAGATCGGCCCGCACCGCCCCAGGGCAGTCGGACATCAGCACCTCGCCCTGGTTCATCACGGTGACGACCTGCGAGAAGCCGAGCACGCGGTCGATGTCGCGCTCGACGATCAGCACGGGAATGTTGGCCGCGATGTTCTTGACGAGGTTGGAGACGCGCTCGCGCTCGGCTGCGGCAAGCCCTGCGAGCGGTTCGTCGAGCAGCAGCACCTGCGGCTTGGAGCCGAGCGCGATGCCGAGATCGACCAGTCGCTGCCCGCCATAGGAGAGCTCGCCGCCCTCGAGCGCCTCGATGCCTTCGAGGCCGAGGAATTTGACCAGCGCGGCGGTCTCGGCGTGGATCTCCTCGTATGCGTCGATGTCGTTCCAGATGTTGAAGCGCATCGGTCGCCGCGCCTGCAGCGACAGGCGCAAATTCTCGTAGATCGTGAGCCCGCGAAACAGATTGGTGATCTGGAAGGAGCGCGCCAGCCCCTGGTGGCAGATCAGATTCGCCGGCACGCCGGCAATGTTGCGTCCCTGGACGCGGATCGTGCCGCCGTCCGGCGCGTAGAGGCCGGAGACCAGGTTGAATAGCGTGGTTTTGCCGGCGCCGTTCGGCCCGATGAGCGCGTGGATCTCGCCAGCGGCGACGGTGATGCTGGCATTCTCGACCGCGCGGATGCCGCCGAACTTCCGGGAGACGCCGTTGACCTCGAGCACGGTGCCTTGACGTGCTTCAGGCCGCAGGAAGTCGGGCAGCGGCAGGCCGTCATAGATCTTGCGGCGGCTCATGGCAGCCGTTTCTTCGGCGGGAGGGCGGAGACGGCGCATGATCAGCGAACCGATGCCGACAAGGCCGCCGGGCGAATACATCACGAAGGCCACGAAGGTGAGGCCGAACCAGAACAGCCAGTCCGACGTCCAGATCGAGAACAGTTCTCGGAACAGGATGAAGAACAGCGCCCCGAGCGCAGGGCCGAGCAGGCTGCGCATGCCGCCGATGACCACCATCGCCAGCAGCTCGCCGGCGAACGGCACCGAGACGGCTTCGGCCGAGACGAGATAGTTCAGGAACGCGATCAGCGCGCCGGCAAGGCCCGTGACGACGGCGGAGATCACGAACACCGCGAGCTTGTAGCGCTCGACGGGATAGCCCTGAAAGCTCGCGCGTAGCTGGTTCTCGCGGATCGCGACCAGCACGTGCCCGAAGGGCGAGCGCACGAGGCGCATCAGCACATAGAGCACCGCGAGCCCGATCGCCGCGACCACCACGTAGTAGTTGAGTGCGCTGTCGAGGCTGATCGGTCCGATGTTGCCGCGCTTCAGCCCGCCGAGCCCGTCCTCGCCGCCGGTGAGGCTCGTCCAGCGGAAAGCGGTGGTGTAGACGAGCGCGGCGAGAGCCAGCGTCAGCAGCGAGAAGTACACGCCGCGCCGGCGCAGGATCAGCATGCCGATCACGGTCGATGCGATCGCGACGACGACCATCGATCCGAGCAGCGGCAGCCAGATCTCTCCGGGGAAGAATCGCAGCTGGATCAGGCCGGCAGCGTAGGCGCCGATGCCGAACCAGGCGCTGTGGCCGAACGAGACGAGGCCGGTATAGCCGATGCAAAGGTTGAGCCCCATCGTCGCGACCGCAAGACCGACGATCCAGGTGCCGGTGTTGAGCGACAGGCCGAACGCTTTCAGCAGGAAGGGGAGCGCGATGATCGCGACGGTCGCGATCAGCAGCGGCTTCAGTCGGTCGATGGCGGAAGCGCTTCTCATTCGAACTTCTCGATGCGTTCGCCGAGCAGGCCGCGCGGGCGCACCAGCAGCACCAGGAACATCAGGATGTAGATCGAGGCTTCACCCGCTGCCGGCTCGAAATGGATGGCGATGCCGCGCACGACGCCGACGAGGAGGGCGGCGATGACGACGCCCCAGAAGCTGCCGAGGCCGCCGATCACGACGACGACGAAAGCCACCGTCATGATCTCGGCGCCCATCGCCGGATGCACGGTGGTGATCGGCGCGAAGAAGGCGCCGCCGAGCGCGGCCATGCCGACGCCCAGCATCACGATCGCGGTCATGTAGGGCTGCAGGCGGATGCCGAGGGCGGCGACCATGTCGGGCCGCTGGATGCCGGCGCGCACCACGCGTCCGAACGAGGTCTTTTGCAGCAAGAGCCAGATTCCGAGCAGCACCAGAAGGCGATAGCGCGAGAACAGGAAGTCGCCGACGATGACCGAGCCGCGAAAGCTCTGCGGGATCTCGGTTGAGACGGGCGCGGCGCCCCAGATCATGCGGATCGCCTGTTCTGCGACCATCGCAAGTCCGAAGGTCACGAGCAGGCTCAGGATCGGGTCGGCGGTGTAGAAGCGGCGCAGGATGAAGCGCTCGAAGAGGATGCCGAGCAGGGCGACCGCGAACGGCGAGATCGCAACGGAGGCGCCGAAGCCGAGCCGCGTCGTCAGCTCGACGCAGACATAGGCGCCGAGCGCGTAGAAGGCGCCGTGCGCGAGGTTGACGATGCCGCCGACGGAGAAGATCAGCGACAGCCCGAGCGCGATGAGCAGGTAGTAGCCTCCGAGCACGAGGCCATTCACCACCTGTTCCAGCAAGAACTCGAGCTGCATGTCGCGTCCATCGCCTTGAAAAGAACGGCGCCGGCAGGGCCGGCGCCGTTGACGCCAATCGGCCTCGCTGCGCGTACGCCGCGGGTCAGGCCTTCATCTCGCAGGGATTCTGTTCCCTCGTCGGATAGATCGACTCCAGCGGATCGTTCGCCGCCGGCACAACATCGCCCAGCACCAGCATGTCCCACTGGTCCTTCATCTGGTCCTTCGGCTTCACCGTGAACGGATAGGCCTCCTGCACCAGCTGATGATCCCAGGAGCGGAAATAGGCCTTGCGCGCCTTGCCGATGTCGAACTGGGTCTGCTTATCGAAATAGGCGATCAGCTCATTGCTATCGGTCGACTTGGTCGTGTTGATCGCCTCCGCGAGCAGCTTCAGCGTGATGTAGTCGATCCAGGCATGGTTCTCCGGCGGCTTGGCGTGCTTCTTCGTGAAGGCGGCGACGAAAGCCTGCGACGTCGGATTGTTCAGCGTGTGATACCAGACCGTCGGCCAGGTGCCGCTGAGATTGCCCGCGCCCGCGGCCCAGGCATCGCCGGTGTTGAGGTTGAAGCCGACCAGCGGGTAGGGGAAGCCGAACTCGGCATATTGCTTGACGAGATTGGTCACCTGGTTGCCGGCGAGGTTGCAGCAGACCACATCGGGCTTGGCCTGCCGAACTTTAAGCAGATACGGGCTGAAATCGGTGACGTCGGTCGCGATCAATTCGTCGCCGATGAGATTAGCATCGTGCGCGCCGAAGAACGCTTTGGCGGCCTTCAGCAGATCATGGCCGAAGATGTAGTCGGCGGTGAGCGTGAAGAACTTCTTGCCCTTCACCATGCCCTTCTGCGACAGCGCGGTGCCGACCGCGTTGACCATCACGGTGTTCGGGATGTCGCAGTGGAACGAGTATTTGTTGCAGTTCTTGCCGCGCAGCGCGTCCGAGCGCGCGCCGGTGGAGAAGAAGACCTTCTTGTTGCGCTCGGCGACCTGCATGATGGTGAGCGCGGACGCCGACGAGATTTCGCCGAGCAGCACCACAGCGCCGTCCTGCTCCAGCATGCGCTGCGCTTTTGTCGCCGCTGTCGCCGGGTTGATCGAGTCTTCGGAGAGCAGGTCGATCTGCTTGCCGAGGATACCGCCGGACTGGTTGATCTCTTCCGCTGCGAGCCTCGCGCCCAACTGGGCATAGCTGCCGATCACGCCGAGAAAACCCGTGAGCGGTGTCAGATGCCCGATCCGGATCTTCTCGGCTTGCGCCCTCACGATTGCCGGAAACCCAAGTGCGGACACGCCAGCGAAGGCTGCGCCTGTCCGTAACAACGTCCGTCGGCTGGTGCGGATCATCCCTGTTTCCTCCCCGGGGCGCATCGTGTGGCTCCCTTCAAAACCGGGTATCCGGTATTGTGAGAGGCGTTTTTCTAATGCTGGAGGATAATCCCGAACGCCATCGCCGGTGTCAACCGGCAAAATCGCCGCTTGCGCGCGGTTCAGGTTTTTTGCGTGAGCGCCTTTTGCGCCGTGCCTTTGGCGCCGAATTCAGCCGACAGACGGTCGGCTGCGGCCTGCACGACCTGGGCGCTCGCGTGCAGCGCCTGGTTGGAGAGGCGCCAGATCGGCCCGGAAATGCCGAGGGCACCGATCACTTGCCCGGTGAAATCGGTCACGGGTACGGCGACGCAGCGCACTTCCGGATTGAACTCGCCGTCATCGAAGGCAACACCGGTGCGCTGCACCTCGGCGATCTCGCGCGTGAGCACGCCGGCGTCGGTGATGGATTTTGGCGTCGCTGGCTTCAGTTCCGCGCGATCGAGGAACCGCTTGAGCTGTTCGGGCCGCAGCGATGCCAGAATGATCTTGCCGAGCGCGGTGCAATGGGCGGGGCGCACCACACCGACGCGGTCGGTCAGCTGGAACGCACCGGGGCCGCTGGTGCGCGCGATGACGATCACGGCATCGCCCATGCGCACCGCAAAATGGCTGCTTTCGCTGGTCTGGCGCGACAGCTCCTCCAGCACTGGCGTCGCGACATTGACCATCTCGATCTCGTCGAGCGCGGATGCCGCAAGCGCAAACAAGGGACGGCCGATGCGATAGCGCTTGTTGTCCTTCTCCTGCCGGAGGTAGCCGAGCGAGACCAGCGTCTTTGCGAGATGAAAGGTGGTCGAGTTGTGAAGGCCGACCAGCTTGCTCAGTTCTGCAAGCCCGATGCCTTCGCGATGACGCGCCACCTCTTCGAGGATCGAGAAGGCGCGGCCGAGTGACTGAACGCCGCCGCCGCGCTGCTTGTCGTCGGCTTCATCGTCACCATCGGCTCTGGGGGCAGGGACCAGTTTGGCAATCGCGGCCTTGCGCGGGCCTGCTGGCTTTTCACCGGTCGTCGGCTTGGTACGCGATCTCAAGGACAAGGCCCCCTCTGGCAAATCCGTCGTGACTCGATGCATCGACAGTAGCACGCAACCACGCGACCGTCGGAGCTCAGCCCGCGTTTCCTCAAGTTAGCAACCTATCACAATATAAATTGACGTACAGCATTATGAGAATATAGGGTGCCCGCGGCTCAGCGACGACCGCGCCATGTTCTCTGCCGCGGTCCACAAGAAGTTGCGGGCCGCAGGGAGACGGTTGATGTCGCGAAACATGCTCAATGGCGCCCAGGTCATTGTCGATTATCTGATCCAGGAGAAGGTGCCGCAGGTGTTCGGGCTCTGCGGCCACGGCAACATCCAGTTCATCGACGCGCTGTACGAGCGTTCCCAGGAGATCAAGACGATCTCCGTGCATCACGAGAGCGTCGCGGGCTTTATGGCCGACGTCTATTACCGCGTCTCGGGCAAGCCGACGGCGACCTTCACCTCCTGCGGACCGGGCTCGGCGAACTTGCCGATCTCGCTCGCCAACGCCTTCCTCGATTCCGTACCGTTCATGGCGATCACCGGCAATGTGCCGACCAGTCAGTTCAATCGCGGCGCGTTCCAGGAGATGTACCGGCACTATCAGGCCGACTTTCCATCAACCGTGCGGACCATGTGCAAGAAGGTGTTTCAGCCGACGCGCGGCGAGATGGTGCCGCTCGCGGTACGCCAGGCCTGGAAGACCATGATCACGGGCCGGCCCGGTCCGGTAGTGGTCGACGTGCCCTTCGACGTCTTCATGGAAACGGCGGCCGAAGAGGCGCCGAGGGCGACCGAGTGGAATGCCAACATATCGAGCCGCTGCGGCGCAGATCCTGATGGCGTCGAGAAGGCTGTCGACATGCTGCTCTCGGCGGAGCGGCCGGTGATGCTGGTCGGGCAGGGCGTTCGCTACGGCGGCGCGGCGGACGAATTGCGCAAGCTTGCCGAGCGGCTTCAGATCCCGGTTGCGGCGTCCGCGAGCGGGCTCGGCGCACTCGACGTCAATCATCCACTCGCACTCGGCCTCGTTGCGCGCGCCGGGCACTACCAGGCCAATCACGCCGCGCGCCAGGCCGACGTGCTGCTCGCGCTCGGCGTCCGCTTCGACGACCGTACCTCGAGCTCTTGGATTCCCGGCTACTCCTTCACGATCCCGCCGACAAAGCTGATCCATGTCGACATCGATCCCGAGGAGATCGGCCGCAACTATCCCGTCGCGCTCGGGCTGATGGCCGACGTTCGCACCTTCCTGCGCCAGGTGCATGCGGAGCTCGATCGCCGAGACAACCTCTTCAAGAAGTCCGATGCCCGCAAGAAGTGGCTGGCGCAGATCGACGGCTATCGCAAGGAGTGGGACAAGTTCGTCGCGCCCGGCTTCTCCGACGACACCACGCCGATCAATCCACAGCGCGCGGCGGCCGAGATCGACAAGGCGCTGCCGGAGGACGCCATCATCGTCTCCGACATCGGCGTGCATCACAACTGGCTTTTGGGTTTTTGCAAGCCGAAGCGGCCGGACTCGCTGATCGGCTCGATGGGTTTTGGTCCGATGGGCTTTGGCGTGGCAGGCGTGATGGGCGCGAAGTTCGCGGCCCCCGATCGCCCTTGCGTGTCGGTGTGCGGCGACGGCGCCTTCTTCATGCATGCCAATGTGCTGGGCACGGCGGTCGAGTACAATCTGCCCGTGGTGTGGGTGGTCTGGAACAATTACGCCTATGCCTCGATCCGCGGGCTTCAGCGCGGCTATCTCGGCGGGCGCGAACTTGCGACCGACTTCAAGCATCCGGAGACGGGCGAGCGCTACAATCCGGATTTCGCCGCGATGGCGCGATCCTGCGGCGTGGAAGGCGTGCGGGTCAATCGCGCCGGCGATCTCGGCGAGGCGATCCGCAAGGGCATCGCCGCCAACAGACCCTATCTGATCGACGTCGATATCGCTGCCGACGTCAATCCCGCCGGTGCGGGCGTCTGGGAATTGCCGGGCCTTGGTCAGAGCAAGGCCGGCATCGGCACGCGCTTCCAGCCGGGCTGAGCGCAGCCCACAAAATCACCAATCAAGGCAATATCGGGGAGATCGGAATGACGCTCGCAGGCAAAAAGGTCGTCGTGGTCGGCGGCTCCTCAGGCATCGGACTTGCCACGGCAGAGCTTGCGAAGAGCCAGGGCGCGGATGTCATCATCGCCTCGCGCAACGCCGCGAAGCTCGACCCCGTCGCCGAGCGTCTGAAGGTCACGGCTATTCCCACCGATGTCCGCAGCGACCAGAGCGTCGCGGATCTGTTCCGCGGCACCGGTCCTGTCGATCATGTCGTGCTAACCGCTGCGCAGCTTCGTACCGGGCCGTTCAAAACGGTTGCGATGGAGGACGTGCGCGGCACCATGGAAGGCAAGTTCTGGGGTGCCTGGCGCGTCGCGCGCGAGGCCGAGATCTGTCCGGGCGGCTCGCTGACGCTCGTCACCGGCTTTCTCAGCATCCGGCCGCGGCCGAATTCGGCGATCGTGAGTGCGGCGAACGGGGCGCTGGAATCGCTGGCCCGCGCGCTCGCGCTCGAGCTTGCGCCGGTACGCGTGAATGCGGTGTCGCCCGGCGTGATCGATACGCCGATCCGGGCGGCGATGCCGGAAGCGGCGCGGAAGGAGATGCTGGCGAAGACAGCGGCCGCGCTGCCGGTCGGCCGTGTCGGCATGGCCGACGACATCGCCCGGCAGATCCTCAGCTTCATGGCGAACGGCTTTGCCACGGGCTCGATCGTCTATGTCGACGGCGGCGCGCTGGTGAACTAGAGCCATTTCCGTTCCGATGGAATCGGAACGGGGCTCTAGACTCTTATTCTGACGCGTTTTCTTGACGCGAACCGGTATCCACTTCGCTCGAAAACGCTCTAGGGAGCACGATCATGGTCGAGGAGAGCAACGGCGTCTTCATCCGCAACATCGCCGAGGTGCCCTGGCGCGAGTTTCCCAATCATTTCGGCGGCGCGCTGTCGAAGCCGCTGGTGATGCCGGAGACGGCGGGCTCGCGCCACATCGACTACCGGATCTCGATGTACCAGCCGATGGCCTTTGTCGCGCGGCATCACCACAAGGTGCAGGAGCAGGTCTATCACGTGCTCGACGGCGAAGGCCTGATGGAGATCGCCGGCAAGAGCCACGTGGTGCGCAAGCACGACGTGATCTTCTTGCCACCCGGCGTCGAGCACGCGATCTCGAATTCCGGCCTCACTGATCTCGTGTTCCTGGTGGTGACATCGCCGGTGACCGACGACGAGAAGCCGGTGTGACCGGTTAGCGCTCGCTCGATGCGATGCGGACGGCGCGGGCCTTTGCGCTTTTTCTTGCCGCGCGCTGCGATCATACTGCGCGTCTTGCCGCGGGCCGGAGCGCTTTTCCGGAGCGAGGATGCAAGCCGCTTGCGCGCGCGGTTGGCGGCCAATCGCTCCGCCAATTCCTCGGCCTTACGAATGATAGTGGTGATCGACGGCGGAGGTTCACCGGAACCCAGGCAACGTCCTTTGTCTTGGAGAGGCTGCCAATGCCCTCGCAAGGCGCTTCACGTGGCAGGTCGATCCGGATCGGGAGGGCCTCCGAGCGCTCGGTCCAGTCTTCGGCAATGGTGCCGGTGATGATGCGGACATAGTCGCGCGTCTCGCGCGGCAGCTCGCTCTCCTTGGCAAGCCACTTTTGGCCGTTCGATGGAGGCGCATTCCGCCCTAATCCTTCGGAAAATCCTTGCGCATCGCGATCTCGGCGGCATCGCCGGGCGAGAGCACGGTTTGGTCGAAGGCCGCTTGCGGCCTCGTCATGATGTCGTAGAGCGAGATGCCTTTGATGGGCTTGCCCATGAGCTCGCGGACGCAGTCGGCGAGCGTGCCGTTGTAGACGAGATAGGGCGGGCCTCTGTCCTTTTGCCTCTGGCCCTTTAGCGATGGCCACTTCTTCAGTTCGGCCGGCGCGTCATAGGCGATCGGCGATCCCTCTTTAAACATGCGCTTGGCCCCAAGGCGGCGTGACAAGGCGGCGTGAACAGCCGTAAATCCTGGGGCCTGCGGGTAAACGCCTGTTAAAGAATTAGTTAAAATCAGCCGGTAACGAAGGCGAGCAGGATGCCGTTGGCCTTGGCCGGGGGCGCGCAGATCGCGGACCCGCTGCGGACGCCGGTGGGGCCGAGCGCCTTCTCGGTGGCCGCCAGATCGCCGCTCACGAGCACCAGTGCCGCGCCACCGCGCTCGGACAGACCTGCGAGCGGCACACCGGGATAGCGTTTGCCGAGCTGGTCGAGTGTCAGGTAGACGAAGTCGGCACAATCGCCGCCGGAGGGCACGGTGACCGCGCCGTCGGCGTCGGTCTTCGGCTCGCGGTCGATCAGCCGGCCCAGATGCGCGGCTTCCTTCGTAGGCTCGGGCGTTGCGATCAGCGCCTGCTTGATCCGCTTCGCCGCATTGGCGTGCTTCATGAGCTCGGGAATCCAAACCGTTTCGCGCGTTTTGTGCTGGCAGGCGAAGATGCGTACGCCGCCTGGCGCCTCCGCGGTCGGCCACATGAAGGTGCGGAACTTTGCCGCCGAGACCGTGCCGTTTGGCAGCGTGACGGGCCGTTCGAAATCGGTCGGGCCGATCGGCGTGAGGCCCCGTGCACGGATCTCCTCAGCCCCGGCGGCGGAATCGACCGCGGTGAAGGCGATACGCTCGATGCCTTCGCCGCGCTTGTCGAGGAAGGCGCGCGCCGGCGCATTGTGCTCGGTCGGGGCGAGCACGCCGAGCAGCTCCATGTAGTCCGGGTCGAACATGATGGTGTAGTTGCCGGAGCCCATATGCGCGCTGTGGGTGCCGCGCGGCGAGATGGTGAAGCCGAGCTGCCGGTAGTTCTCGGCGGCCTTGTCGAGGTCCTGAACCATGACCACCGCGTGGTCGATACCGATGACGTTCTTGAGGGCCACTGTTCTTTCCCCGAATTCAAACTGACTGGACCGCGGCAGCGGCCGCTGGTCCTGTCTACGCCGGATAGGCGATCAAGTCATTTTCAAATCGGCGGGAAATGCGGAATTTCATTCCGCGAAACGCGGCGTCGACGCGTGATGGCGTCAGCGAGTCTGCTCGATATAGGCGGCGAGGATGGCGCGCTCCTCGCTGGTCATCTCCGTGATGTTGCCTGGCGGCATTGCGGCGGACCAGGCGGCGACGCGGCCGATCAGGCGGATGTTGCGATGGATATGCGCGGGAGCGTCGAGCAGGATGCCCTTCGGCGCAGCCACGATGCCGGCCCAGACCGGCTCGGCCGCGTGGCACATGCTGCAGCGGGACATCACGATCTCCTCGACATTGGCCAGCGTCGGCGGCGTCGACAGCGCGCTTGTCGTCACCTCGCGCGGGCCCGCCGCGGAGAGCAGGCAGATCACGATCGCTCCCACGGCAGCGACGCCCCACACCCACCATGGCGACTTGCGCCCGGCATGGCGCTCGTTGAAGAAATGGCGGATCACCGGCCCCATCGCCAGCACGATCGCGACGATGATCCAGTTAAAGCGGGTGGCGTAGAGCAGGGGATAGTGGTTGCTGATCATCAGCACGACCACGGGGAGTGTCAGGTAGTTGTTGTGGACCGAGCGCTCCTTGCTGGTCTTGCCGAGCTTCGGCTCGGGCGCCTGTCCCGCGATCAGGCTAGCTACGATCTTCTTCTGGTTCGGAATGATCACGGCAAAAACGTTGGCGACCATGATGGTGCCAATGATCGCCCCGATCTGGTTGAAGGCGCCGCGTCCGCTCAGCACATGGGTGAAGGCGTAGGTCAGCGCGACCAGGAACAGATAGCCGCCGATGGCAAAGGGCAGCTCGCGCTGTGCAAGCCCGGTGCGGCAGGCGGCCTCGTAGAGCAGCCATGCCAGCGCCAGGCTGCAGAAGCTGAACAGCCCGGCCTGGACCGGCGTCAGATCGAGGATCGACTTGTCGACCAGGAACAGATCGGCGTCGAGATAGTATACCACCACCATCAGCGCGAAGCCGGACAGCCAGGTGGTGTAGGCCTCCCATTTGAACCAGGTGAGCTCCTCCGGCATCTGGCTCGGCGCGACCAGATATTTCATGATCCGGTAGAAGCCGCCGCCATGGACCTGCCAGGCCTCGCCCTGCACGCCATCCGGCAGATCAGCTTTCGGTTGCAGGCTGAGATCGAGATGGATGAAGTAGAAGGAACTGCCGATCCAGGCGACCGCGGCCACCACATGCAGCCAGCGGAGCAGCAGGCTCGCCCATTCCGATATGATGGATCCCCACATGATCACTCCATCAATTGCGACACCAATGCCGCAGCTTTGATGACCGCAAGCGGCGGCCGAGCCCGTACAATGTGTCGCACCGATCAGCCGCATTTTCCAGTACGATGGGCCGCGCCCGATGCACATCGTGCGGGCATGAGCTGACGTGGGATTCGGCAGGCGTTTGGCTTGTCGCGGGACGTTTGCGGGGCGATCGGTGTTGACGAGCGACACGTGGAGGCCGGGAGGAAGGACGACGTGAAGAACAGGATTTTGTCCGTGACGATGGCCGCGGGATTGCTCGTCGCGGTTGCGACCTTTGCGCAGGCCGATCCGGTGCTGCAGGGCAAGGACGCCTACGGCAATTGGCAGTCCGACAAACCGGGCACGGTCAGGCTGATCCGGCCGCAGGATCTCGCCAGACCCAATGCCACGCCATCGGTCGCAAGATTCCCGCGTGTGGTGCCGCGTCCGCCGCAGGCCGCGCTTCAGGTGCCGGCAGGATTCAAGATCGAGCTGTTCGCGGAGGGCTTGCACGCGCCGCGCATCGTGAGGGTTGCGCCGAACGGCGATGTCTTCGTCGCGGAGACGCGGGCCGGCACCATCCGCGTGCTTCGCGCCGGCGAGGGCGGCAAAGTTGCGACCAACGAGGTGTTTGCCAGCGGCCTGAGGCAGCCGTTCGGCATCGCGTTCTTTCCGACCGGCGACAATCCACAATGGGTGTACGTCGCCAACACCGACAGCGTCGTCCGCTTTCCATATCAGGCCGGCGATCTGAAGGCGCGCGGCAAGGCCGAGACGATCGTGGCAAGCCTGCCGCATGACGGCGGCCATTCCACCCGCGACATCGTCTTCACGCCGGACAACAAGCGCATGCTGGTCTCGGTCGGCTCGCTGAGCAACGTCGCCGAAGGCATAGGCACGCCGCCGGGCGGACTGCAGGCCTGGTCAAAGAAGCAGCCGCTTGGCGCAGCCTGGGCCAGCGAGAGCGAGCGCGCCACCGTGCTGGCCTTCAACCCTGATGGCAAGGAGCGGAAGATCTATGCCACTGGCATCCGCAACTGCGTCGGCCTTGCGATCGAGCCGCAGACGGGCCTGCCATGGTGCTCGACCAACGAACGCGACGGCCTCGGCGACGATCTCGTGCCCGACTATGTGACGAGCGTGAAGGAAGGCGCGTTCTACGGCTGGCCGTGGTTCTATATCGGCGGCAACGAGGACCCGCGCCATGCCGGTGCCCGGCCGGATTTGAAGGACAAGGTGACGGTGCCGGACGTGCTGGTGCAGCCGCACTCGGCGTCGCTTGGAATGACCTTCCACCAGGGCACGCAGTTTCCGTCCGAGTATCAGGGCGATGCCTTCGCCGCCGAGCACGGCTCCTGGAACCGGTCGAAGCGCACCGGCTACAAGGTGATCCGCATCCGGATGAAGGACGGCAAGTCGACAGGCGAGTACGAAGATTTCGTCACGGGCTTCGTCGTGAGCGATGCGGAGGTGTGGGGGCGGCCGGTGGGCGTTGCCGTGGCAAAGGATGGATCGTTGCTGATCTCGGAAGACGGCAACGGCACGATCTGGCGGGTGACGAGCGTGCCGCGATGACGCTTCACCCTCTCCTGTGGGAGAGGGTGGCTTCGCGATAGCGAAGCTGGGTGAGGGGTCTCTCTCCGCGAATCCGCTTGCGGGTGAGTTCGTGGATGCAACCCCTCATCCGGCGCCATAGCCGAAGCTTCGCTTCGGCGTTCCTAAGAAGGGCGGCCGAAGGCCGCCTATGCCACCTTCTCCCACAAGGGGAGAAGGGAAAGCAGTGCGATCGCTCTTCTACCCCCGTCGCACGCTCGCGCCGCCATCCACCGGCAGCGTCACGCCCGTGATGAAATTCGCTTCATCCGAGGCCAGGAACAGGGCGGCATTCGCGACGTCCCATCCGGTGCCCATCTTCTTGCGCAGTGGCACCTTGCTGTCGCGTTCGGCTTCGACCTCGGCGCGGGTCTTGTGCCATTCGCGGGCGCGGGTGTCGACGGCCATCGGCGTGTTCATCAGGCCGGGCAGGATGACGTTGGCGCGGATGCCGTATTCGGCGTTCTGGTAGGCGAGTTGTTCGGTGAAGGCGATCATCGCCGACTTCGTCGCCTTGTAGGCGACGTAGGGATAGGTGGTGATCGCGGCCATCGAGGAGATGTTGATGATGGCGCCGCTTTTCTGCGCGCGCATGATCGGGATCACCTCTTTCGCCGCCATGATGCAGCTCTTCAAATTGATCGCGACGACGCGGTCGAACGCCTCTTCAGTCAGCTGCAGCAACTCGGCGTCGCCGCCGGACAGGCTGACACCGACATTGTTGTGCAGCACGTCGATCCGGCCCCAGCGCGCCTTGGCATCCGCCACCATCGCCTTGATGTCGGCTGAACTTGTCACGTCGGCCTTGAAGGCTACGGCGGTGCCTTGCTTCGCGGCGATCAACGCGACGGTCTCCTGCGCCGAGTCCAGATGATGGTCCACGCACAGCACCTTCGCGCCCTCGCGCGCGAATGTGAGTGCCGTGGCGCGGCCGTTACCCATTCCTTCGCCAGGGCTCTGGCCGGCGCCGACGACGATCGCAACCTTGTCCTTCAAGCGCATGTCAGTTCACTCCCGGGATCGGGTACTGCTGAAGTACCTCTTTGTAATAGGGCTCGTTGTCGATCTTCATGGTGGCGAGCACGCGCACCACGCCGCAATAGAAGGCAATGGTCAGGACGAGGTCGACCATGTGTTCGTCGGACAAATGTGTCCTGATCTCGGCAAAGGTCGCATCCGACATCGCAAGCTCGCGGACCATCTCGCGGGCGCCCTTCAGGATCGCCCTGGCCAGTGGCTCGAGCTTCGACGGCTCGCCCTCGGTCTCAGCCATCAGGCCCGCAATGTCCTCGTCGGTGACACCAAACTCCTTGCCGATCTTCACATGATGGGTGAACTCGTATTCCGACTTCTCCATCCAGCCGACCTGGAGGATCGCAAGCTCCCGCAGGCGCGGGTCGAGCTTGCTCTTGAAGCGGATGTAGCCGCCGATGCCGTTGAAGGCGCGCGCCATATCCGGTGAGTTGATCAGGAGCTTGTGCAGGTTGGTGTTGCGCTTGAGCATGTCGCGATATTCGGGCGCGACCTGGTCGGCCTCGAGATAGGGCAGGCGGGCCATCCCCGTGTTTCCTTCTGCTAATGTTCTTGTGACTCGCGTTCGGGCGCCTGCAGCGTCACGCCGCCGTCGACCACCAGCACCTGCCCGGTGATGTAGCGCGCGAAATTGCTGAGCAGGAATTTGACGGCATGGCCGACGTCCCAGCCGGTGCCTTCTGTCTTCAGCAGCGAAGCCTTGGCGCGGTTGGCGCGCGCCTGTTCGCTCATGCCGCGAGCATAGACCATCGGTGTGTACATCGGTCCGGGGCAGATGCAGTTGACGCGGATGTTGTCGCGGCCGTGATCGACCGCCATCGCGCGCGTGAGGCCTATGATCGCGGCCTTCGAGGTCGAATACGTCGTCAGCCCCCGCGGCCGCAGCGCCGAGATCGAGGAGATGTTGACGATCGCGCCGCCCCTGGCGGTCTTGATCATGGCGGGGATCGCGTGCTTCGACAGCAGGAACATGGTCTCGACATTGACCTGCATGACGCGGCGATATTGCTCGGGTGCCTCGTCGACCACGCTGCCGCGGCTGCCGATGCCGACATTGTTGTCGAGGAAGTCGAGCCGGCCCCAGCGGTCGAGCGCCGCCTCGACCAACGTCTTGCAGTCAGCTTCGCTGGTGACGTCACCGCCGTGGGCAGCGGCCGTGCCACCTTCGGCGACGATCATCTCCATCGTGCGTTCGGCGAGCTTGAGGTCACGATCGGCCACCAGCACCTTGGCGCCGGCACGGGCCAGCAGGATTGCTGCGGCGCGGCCGTTGCCGATCCCGTCGCCCGCAGCGCCGCCGCCACTGATCAGCGCAACCTTGCCGGCGAGGCCGGCATCGTCCTCAGGGCCCTGCATGTCGTTTCCATCCCGCTGTTTTTTGTTGACGATAGCAACGTGGGACGCGGGTGAGAAGGCCGGTCGCTCCGCGCTCATGTCATTGACATCGCATGGAATTGCATGCCGCCGCGCGAGATTGCGCAGGGGCCGACTGAGCGTTCGAAGGAACCGAACACACACGATCGCGTTTGTTGCGGAGCCTTTCCCGCGTTAGGCTCTGTCCCGGGGACTCCCAACCAGCAGTGGCTTGCCGATGAATCTGCTTGATCCACAAGGGCCCGTGGCTGCGGCCAACAGCACCATTTTGGTCGATTCCGTCTTCATCATGCTCACGATCGTGGTGCCGACCATCATCGCGATCCTGGCGTTCGCCTTCTGGTTTCGCGCATCGAATCCGCGAGCGCATTACCAGCCTGGATTCGTCTATTCCGGCCGGGTCGAAATGGTGGTGTGGGCGATCCCGGCGCTCACCGTCATTCTGCTGGGCGGCGTTGCCTGGATCGGCTCGCATCAGCTCGACCCTGCCGCGCCCGTGCCTGGCACCGGAAGCCCGGTGAGGATTCAGGCCGTCTCGCTCGACTGGAAGTGGCTCTTCATCTATCCGGACCAGCGCATCGCCACGGTTAACACGCTGACGGTGCCGGCCGGCGCCGAGCTGAACTTCCAACTGACGTCGTCGAGCGTGATGAACGTGTTCTTCATCCCGCAGCTCGGCAGCATGATCTACACCATGAACGGCATGGTGACGCGGCTGAACCTGCGCGCCGACAATGAGGGCAAGCTGCAAGGCCTGTCGGCGCATTTCTCCGGCGACGGCTTTCCCGAGATGATGTTCGACGTCAACGTGATCTCGCCGCTCGCCTTTCCGGACTGGGTTGCGACCACCGCCAAGTCGGATGCCGTGCTGAACGAGGACAGCTACAAGAAGCTGATGCAGCAGGGCGTCGAGAGGGGCAGGCCGATCTACCGCCTCGAAGATCCCCGGCTGTTCGACCTGATCGCGACCCAGCACATTCCGCCAGGACCCGGGCCGGAGCTGATCTCCGATGCCGGCCGGCCGCACAGTGGAGGCCATGATGCTCGGTAAGCTCGATTGGTCGGCCATTCCGTTCGATCAGCCCATTCCGCTCATTGCCGGCGCGGTGGTGCTGGTCGGAATCCTCGCCGTGCTGATCTGGGTCGTGGTCAAGGGCCATCTGCCCTATCTCTGGCACGAATGGATCACCAGCGTCGACCACAAGCGGATCGGCGTCATGTACATCCTGCTTGCCTCGGTGATGCTGCTGCGCGGCGGCAGCGACGCCATCATGATGCGGATCCAGCAGGCCATTGCGTACCAGTCGCAGGGCTATCTGCCGCCGGAGCATTACAACCAGATATTCTCGGCCCACGGCACCATCATGATTTTCTTCGTGGCGATGCCGTTCGTCATCGGGCTGATGAACCTCGTCGTGCCGCTGCAGCTCGGCGTGCGGGACGTCGCCTTTCCGACGCTCAATTCGGTGGGCTTCTGGCTCACCTCAACCGGCGCGCTGCTGGTCAATGTATCGCTCGTGGTCGGCGAATTCGCGCGCACCGGCTGGCTCGCCTTTCCGCCGCTGTCGGGGCTGACGTACTCGCCCGGCGTCGGCGTCGACTACTATGCCTGGTCGCTTCAGATTTCCGGTGTCGGCACGCTGGTGGCCGGCATCAACCTGGTGACTACGGTGCTGAAGCTACGCACCAAGGGCATGAACTATTTGCGCATGCCGATGTTCTGTTGGACCACACTTGCCTCGAACCTCCTCATCGTCGCGGCGTTCCCGATTCTCACGGCCACGCTCGCGATGCTGCTGCTCGACCGCTATCTCGGCTTCCACTTCTTCACCAACGAGGCCGGCGGCAATGTCATGATGTTCATGAACCTGATCTGGGCCTGGGGACATCCGGAGGTCTACATCCTCGTGCTGCCGGCCTTCGGCATCTACTCCGAGGTGGTATCGACGTTCTCCGGCAAGCCGCTGTTCGGCTATCGCTCCATGGTGCTCGCAACCATGGCGATCTGCGTGATCTCCTTCATGGTCTGGCTGCATCACTTCTTCACGATGGGGGCGGGCCCTGACGTCAACGCCATCTTCGGCATCGCCAGCATGATCATCGCGGTGCCCACGGGCGTGAAGATCTACAACTGGCTGTTCACGATGTATGGCGGCCGGATCCGCTTTGCGACGCCGATGCTATGGTCGGTCGGATTCATGGTGACGTTCATCATCGGTGGCCTGACCGGCGTGCTCGTCGCAGTGCCGCCGGCGGACTTCATGCTCCACAACAGCATGTTCCTGGTCGCGCATTTCCACAACGTCATCATCGGTGGTGTGCTGTTCGGCGCCTTCGCCGGTTTCGAATACTGGTTTCCGAAAGCGTTTGGATTCCGCCTCGACGAACGCTGGGGCAAGGTGGCGTTCTGGTTCACTTTCATCGGCTTCTACGTCACCTTCATGCCGCTCTATGTCGTGGGCATGCTCGGCATGACCCGGCGCCTGCAGCACTATGACGTCGCTGCCTGGCGGCCGTGGATGATGGTTGCAGCGATCGGAATGCTGCTGCTGTCGATCGGCGTCCTCGCGCAGGTCATGCAGCTCGTGGTCAGCATCCGCAACCGCGAGGCGTTGCGCGACCGCACAGGCGATCCCTGGGACGGCCGCTCGCTGGAATGGGCGACATCGTCGCCGCCACCGGTGTTCAATTTCGCGTTCCCCCCCGACGTGCGCGGCGAGGATGCCTATTGGGCACTGAAGTGGCACGCCAAGGTGCAGCAGCTCGAGGATCATCCCGGGCCCGAATACCAGGACATCGAGATGCCCAGGAACTCGCCGACCGGATTCGTCTGCGCGTTCTTCGCCACCGTCATGGGCTTTGCGCTGATCTGGCACATCTGGTGGATGGTGATCCTTGGTGGCCTTGGCGCGTTCGCGACCTTCGTCGTGTTCGCCTGGCGCGACCATGACGAATACGTCATCCCGGCCGCCGAGGTCGAACGGATCGATCGCATCAACATCGAGGAGCGTCGCAGCCTCGTCAGCATGGCGGGGGCAGCTTGATGTCGATGACCGCAACCGTCGGCCACGCGCATGCCGATCCTCATCACATCGGCATCGTTGTCGAGCATCCCGGCCCGGCGTCGAAGCGCATCGTGACCGCCTATGGCTTCTGGGTGTTCCTGCTCTCCGACATCGTGATGTTCTCCTGCTTCTTCGCTGCTTATGCGGTGCTGGTTCACCAGACCGCGGATGGCCCCAAAGGCTCGGAGATCTTTGAGCAGAGGAACGTGGCGATCGAGACGGTTTGCCTGCTGCTGTCGAGCTTCACTTGCGGTATGGCGAGTATCGCCGCCGACGTGCGCAACCGTCTCTGGTTCTATCTCGGCATGGCCGTGACTTGCGTGCTGGGGCTGATATTCCTCACCATCGAATTCCGCGAATTCGCCGATCTCGTGTCCCGCGGCTATGGTCCCTCGCGTAGCGCCTTCCTGACCTCGTTCTTCTCGCTGGTCGGTTGCCACGGGCTGCACGTCTCGGCCGGCGTGCTGTGGCTGCTCACCATGATGGCTCAGGTCTTCGCAAAAGGCTTTCGCGCCGACATCCTGCGCCGGATGATGTGCTTTGCGCTGTTCTGGCACGCGCTCGACATCATCTGGGTCGCGATCTTCTCCGTCGTCTACCTGCTTGGGAGTGGCGTATGAGCGATCAGACACACATGCCCGTCGGACATGACCTCGCACCGGGCGAGGAAGAGCAACACAGCGTCGGCGAGCGGGTGATCGGCTACGTCGTCGGGCTCGTGCTCGCGCTGCTGCTCACGGCAACCTCGTTCTTCATCGCCGGAACCGATCTGGTCTGGCAGCCCTCCATTCCAGTCGCGCTGATCGTGCTTGCGATCGCGCAAATGGGCGTGCATCTGGTGTTCTTCCTGCACATCACCACAGGACCGGACAACACCAACAACGTGCTGGCGCTCGCCTTCGGGCTTCTGATCGTCTTCCTGGTGGTCGGCGGTACCGTCTGGATCATGGGGCATCTCAACCAGAACATGCCGCCGATGGATCAGTTCATTCAGATGCACAGTTAGCGCTGCACGAAAAGAAGAGCCGCTTGTGGTGACAAGCGGCCCAAGTCTAGGGAGGAAACGCCCGAGGAAAGACAATCGGCCGAAGCCGGATTGCCGCCAAGGAGGCGATAGCGCGAGGCACTACCGCACGTTGATAAAAATGCCTCAACTCAAGGTCGAGTTCAATCCCGGATGAATACTGTCTCCGGCCACAACTCACGCCTGCGTGAACGACTTGTTCACTTTGGCCGGCGGCAATTATACGCCTTGCGGAAGCCGGCGGCCTGCGCGTCGTCCTCCGAGCAGAACCAGCGGTCCGGCTTGGTCGTCGCGGGATAGCTCGGACAGCCCCGCAGATGATAGATGCCGATATTGCCGGTGACGCGCGCGCGCACGGCGAGCTTGCCCTTGATGCTGCAGCTCGGCGGCATCGCCAGGTCTTCCGGGAACAGCACCGCGCGGATTTCCTTGTCGCGGTCCGGGCGGCAGGCGGCGCCCAGCAGTGCACCATCCTTCTTGCCCGTGCGGAATTCTTGCGGCGCAACAAAGCAGCCTTTCCAAATGCCGGCCGAGGCGGCCTTGGCTTCGGCCGCGGCCGGCTTGACGTTCGCCTTGATCGGCTCGCGCGCGACGGCAAAGCCGAGCCTGACCAGCTGTTCGTTCAAGCTGGCTTTGTCACCTTCGGCCGTGCAGATCGCACGGTGGCGCTTGCCGAAATTCTTCTCGGGGCCGACATCGTCACAGCGCACCGGGCGCTTGTTGATCAGCTTCGCCAGCTGGTCGCGGGCCTCGATGCCGCAGGTCCAGGGATCGGCGTGCTCGTCGATGCAGACCTGGTCCAGCTCGGGCGCGTCGACGCCGTCCAACCGGTAGGTCACATCGCCGAGCTGGATCGAATTGGCGTCCCGGACGGTCGCAGCGGCGGTCAGCGCGGAGGCGCCGCTGGAGCTGCCCAGAGATCCAGACAGAGCGAGAAATAAAACGAGCGCAAACGCGCGGGCGGCGGCAAATGAATTCTCGAGGGGCATAACTTCTCGCTATCGATTGCTCTTGCGCCTCGTTCCTAGCATCCGGAGATCGCGATACCAATGGTCTGCGCTGTGCGAAGTGCGACATTCGTGCGCCAGCCTTTACTCACCGGCCAGTCTGACCCTATCGTTCGGCGCTATCGACAAGGCCGCAAAGGCCGAATCGCCCGTGAAGCGGCGAGGGCGGGAGGACAGTGCTTCGATGAAAGACCCCGTGGACGTCCTGATCATCGGCGCCGGCGCTTCAGGCGCGGCGGTCGCGTGGTCGCTGGCCGAGACCAAGATGCACATTCTCTGCCTGGAGCAGGGCGGCTGGATGAACCCGGCGGAATACCCGAGCACGGGCCGGGACTGGGAGGCCAAGTTCTACGGCGAGTGGTCGTCGAGCCCCAACGTCCGCGGCCGGCCCGAGGACTATCCGATCAACGACGACAATTCGCCGATCAAGGTCGTCAACTACAATGCGGTCGGCGGCTCGACGGTGATGTACACCGCGCACTGGCCGCGGCTGCATCCCTCCGATTTCAAGGTGAAGACGCTCGACGGCGTCGCCGATGACTGGCCGATCGACTATGACGCGCTGACGCCGTTCTTCGAAGAGAACGACCGGATGATGGGCACGTCCGGCCTCTCGGGCGATCCGGTCTCGCCGCTGACGCATCCGCCGATGCCGCAACAGCCGCTTGGATTGTCCGGCGCGATCCTCGGCAAGGCCATGAACAAGCTCGGCTGGCACTGGTGGCCGTCGGACACGACAGTCGCGACGATGGACTATGAGGGTCGGGCGCGCTGCATCAATCTAGGCCATTGCACACCGGCCTGCGCGCAGGGCGCAAAGTCCTCGACCGACATCACCTATTGGCCGCACGCGGTCCGCGCCGGCGTCGAGCTGCGCACCCATTGCCGGGTGCGCGAGATCACGACCGACGAGAACGGCATGGCCTCGGGCGTCGTCTACTACGACAAGGATGGCATTGAGCAGTTCCAGCCGGCGCATGTCGTCATCATCGCCTGCAATGGCGTCGGCACGCCGCGGCTGCTGCTGAACTCGGCCTCCGCGCGCTTCCCGAATGGTCTTGCCAATTCGTCCGGTCTCGTTGGCAAGAACCTGATGTTCCATCCCTATGCGCAGATCTACGGCTACGTGAAGGAGCCGACCGATAGCAACCGGGCGCCGCCGACCTGCCTGTGGAGCAAGGAGTGGTATGACACGGACCTCTCGCGCGGCTTCGTGCGCGGCTACGGCGTCCAGTTCGTGCGCGGGGCAGGGCCGGTGTTCGAGGCTGTCGTCAGCGAGCAGAAGGGGATTCTGCCGTGGGGAGAGGATCATCACCGCGTCTTCCGCAAGCTCAATGGTCATCGGCTTGGGTTTTCGGCGATCTGCGAGGACCTGCCGGAAGAGCACAATTGCGTCACGCTTGATCCTGTCCTGAAGGACAATCATGGCATTCCCGCGCCGAAGATCAACTACACCATCAGCGAGAACAGCCAGAAGATGATGGACCATGCGCTCGCCCGCGGCCGCGAGGTTCTCGAAACGGCCGGCGCCACCGACATCTGCATCAACTCTCCGATCCCGTGGGGCGGCTGGCATTTGCTCGGTACCGCGCGGATGGGCACCGACCCCAAGAGATCCGTCGTCAACGAATGGGGCCGCACGCACGACGTGAAGAATCTCTTCATCGTCGACGGAAGCGTCTTCGTCACCTCGGGCGGGGTCAATCCGACCTCCACCATTCAGGCCATCGCGCTCTACGTCGCCGACCAGATGAAGCAGCGTCTCGCCAACTTGTTCGACTGAGGCCGTCATGTCTGCAGACAATCAACTGACACGCACGCAGCGCGACGACCTCCGCACCGTCGCCGCGATGATCGTTCCCGCCAGTGACGAGTACAAGGTGCCCGGCGCCGACGATCCCGCGATCCAGGCCGACATGCTCGCGACTCTCGGCCGCGATACGAAATTGGTGGCGGCGGCGCTGGACCATCTGGCGCGGCTGGCAGGTCAACCGCTCGCGGAGCTCGATGCCGCGAAGCGCGATGCGGTGGCGCAGGAGTTTCGCAGCTCCGGCGGAACGGCCGCGGCAACCCTCGTCCGCGTCGTGCTGCAATGCTACTACCGCGACGACCAGGTGCTGCGTTCGCTCGGGCTCGAGCTGCGGGCGCCGTTCCCCAAGGGCTATGTGCTCCCGGATGGCGACTGGTCGCTGCTCGATCCGGTCAGGGCAAGAGGGGGCGCGCTGCGGCGGGCGCCGTAGCAGTCAGCCTTGGCAGTCCGACCCTGGCAGACCGACCCTGGCAGCCCAGCCTTCCGACCCAGGCAGGCCACTTGCGCTGGAGGGAACAGGCCACCATCTGTGTGAGCCTCAAGGACTCCTGCCATGTTGGATTTTACCTCAGATATCGTCGATGACGCAGCGTCATCGCGGACGCCGGCGTCTGCCCCGGTCGATGACCGGGCTCTGCTGGACGCCTATTCCAATGCCGTGATCGACGTGACCGACCGCGTCGGCCCCGCGGTCGTGCGCGTCGAGACCGGGCCAAAGGTCCCGAACGGCCGCGAGCGCGGCGGGCTCGGTTCCGGCATTGTGATCTCGCCGGATGGGCTCGTTCTCACCAATAGCCACGTGGTCGGCTCCTCCAGGGAGATCCGGCTGCGGGACGTCGAGGGCCATGTCGGCGACGCCCAGGTGCTCGGCGTCGACCCCGACACCGACCTCGCGCTGCTGCGCGCCAACGGCGTGCGCGACCTGCCCTATGCCGCGCTCGGCAATTCCAAGACGTTGCGGCGCGGCCAGCTCGTGATCGCGATCGGCAATCCGCTCGGCTTCGAATCGACCGTGACCGCCGGCGTGGTCTCGGCGCTCGGGCGCTCGATCCGCTCGGTGAGCGGACGCACCATCGAGGACGTGATCCAGACCGATGCCGCGCTCAATCCCGGCAATTCCGGCGGGCCGCTGGTGTCGTCGAGTGCCGAGGTGATCGGCATCAACACCGCCATCATCAATGGCGCGCAAGGCATCTGTTTCGCGGTCGCCAGCAATACCGCGCAATTCGTGCTGTCGGAGATCATCCGCCACGGCTATGTCCGCCGGGCCTATATCGGCGTCGCCGGACAGACCGCGCCGATCCCGCGGCGGCATGCGGTGCTGGCCGGCGTCGAGAACAAGATGGGCGCGCTGCTGATGCAGATCGAGCCCGACGGCCCCGCCGCGAAGGCCGGCCTCTTGCCCGGCGACGTCGTGATCAAGCTCGACGGCGTCGAGATCAACGGCGTCGACGACCTGATCCGCGTGCTCGACCGCGACCGGATCGGCCGGCGGCTCGCCATGGACGTGCTGCGGCTCGGCCGCCTGCGGGCGATCGATATCGACCCGATCGAGCGCAAGAAGGCACGCTAGGTGGTGTGGACTCTAAGGATTCCCATTTAAGTGCAAATCAGATTCAAGGCTTCTTTTGGGGAGGTCGCCTTGGGTGTGATGGATCGTTTGGTTTTGAGCGACGCGGCCTGGGAGCGAATGGCGCCCTTGAT